>JBDQIL010000960.1:0-2671 GCA_040264415.1 Myxococcota bacterium | reverse complement strand
TCCCGGGGCAACCACCTCCCCATGAAGAAGGAGCCCCGATGCAACGCGCCCTCGCCCACCTGTTCGTCCTCGCCCTGGTGGCGCCGCTCACCGGCTGCCCCGCCCACGAGGGCCCCATCGACGTCATCCTGGTCGACATCGATCCCGATGATGCCGAGATCGAGTGGGCCAAGGACGGCGGCTCGATCACGCCGTGCGAGAACGCCGCCACCGACCCCGAGGCCGTCGTGGGCTGCGGCCCCTACGGCGTCGGCGACCCCGGCACCTACACCATCCGCGTGAGCTGGGAGGGTGTGGTCGTAGACAAAGAGGTCACCATCGAGAAAGACGGCGACTACAAGGCCAACGCATCGGTCACCTTCGACGCCAGCGAGTTCGGCGTGACAGACGGCGACTCCGGGCGCTGAGCCCGCGGCTGTGGCGGCCTCCCACCCCCTGCGCTTCGGCGCTCCATCGGGGGGTGGGGCGGCCGAGCTACTCCACCTCGAGGCCGCAGCCGCCCAGATCGACCAGGTAGACCGACGGGTCGCAGCCGCCGTCCTCCAGCTCTTGCAGGGCGCAGTCGAAGGGCTCGTTCACGCCGTAGCTGCTCTCGTCGTAGCAGATCGTGTCGACGGAGACGCTGGCGCTCGCCGTGGTCCCGGCGTCGCCCACCACGTCGAGCGACAGGTCACCGTCGTCGTCGAGCCAGGTGCAGGTCGCCTCCTCGAAGTCCACGTAGGTGCATGCGCCGTCGCTGTTGTCCTTGTCGTCGCAGGCGTGGAGGAGGAGGGCGATGGCGAAGAGGGAGCGGATCCGCATGGGGTGCCTCGGGTGCGAGGAGGCGTGGGAAGTGTATCCCGCGCGCCCCCTGAGATCGGACGCCGCGCTCTGGGCCCGTCGGCGCTGTCGCCGCGGGATCCCGCCCTACTCCACGGTGAGCGTGACCGACTGGTAGTCGCTGTCGTAGTAGGGGGCGCCGTAGTAGCTGTAGGGCACGTCGAGGGCGCCGGCGGTTGTCTGCCACGTGACGCCGTCGAAGGTGGCGGCGCCCAAGGGGTACCAGGCGTCGTCCGCCCACAGGTAGGTCACCGGGTAGCCGTAGGCCGCCGGATCGGGGGCATAGGCCACGCCCAGGGCGCGGTCGTCGGGGGCGGTGTCGCAGCCCGTGGCCGTGGTGGCGGTCGCGTCGAGGGTGAAGGTGGTCTCGAAGCCGAAGGCGCAGCCGTCGCAGAGGTCGGTGGTGGGGACGCCCGAGAGGTCCCAGCGCGCGTCGCAGGTGTAGGCGCGGGGTGACGTGGCCACCTGCAGCACCGCGCGCGCCGTGCCCGTCGCGCTCGTGTAGCGGACCGTGCTGGAGCAGCCGCTGCCCGTGCAGGTGAACCACGCGGCCGCGCCGTAGTCGGCCTCGTCGCCGGCGTCGGTGGACACGTCGGCGGCGGCGTTGTCGCTCGTGGTCCCCGCCGCTCCCCAGTCGCAGCCCAGCGACCGCAGGGTGGCGCCGTCGTCGTCGAGGGTGGCTGCGCCGCCCGCGCCGCCGTCGTTGGCGGTCACGGCGCTGTCCCAACAGGATGCGGTGGCGGTGCCGGTGAGCCACAGGGCCCCGCCGCCGCTCGACGCCGTGTTGCCCGACAGGCTGGCGCCATCCAGGTGGAGGTCGGCGTCGATCGCGGTGAGGCCGCCCCCCTGGTCGGCGGTGTTGGCGTCGAGGTCGGTGTCTGTGAGGGTGGCCGCGCAGCCGTCGAGGCCGAGCCCGCCCCCCTGGGCGTCGCTGGTGTTGGCGGTGAGCGACACCGCGTCGAGGGTGAGGGTGGCGCCCGACCCGCAGGCCACCCCGCCGCCGATGAGCGTCTCGCCGTCTCGCGCCAGGTGGTCGGCGTCGCCGCCCGTCACCGTGAGGCCCCGGGCCGTGACCGTCGCGCCGGCGTCGATGTCGAGCACCGTGCCCAGGCCCGCGCCGTCGAGGGTGGTCGCCGACGCCCCCGAGCGGCCGGCCACCACCACGTCGGCCGTCACATCGAGGGTGACCGTGTGGGTGCCCGCGCACACCCACCAGGTGCCCGGGTCGGACAGGGTCACCGCGCCCGAGAACGCGGCCGTCTGATCGGATGTGGCGCCGGCTGCGTCGGTGAAGCTCACCTGACCGGCCTCCGACGTGCTGGCGTCGCAGTCGTTGTCGACGCCGTCGCACAGCTCGACCGCCCCGGGGTGGGTGGCGTCGTCGGCGTCATCGCAGTCGCTGCCGTCGAGCAGCCAGCCGTCGATGGGGTCGCAGGCGGCCACGCCCGACCGGGGGTCGCCGTAGCCGTCGGCGTCGGCGTCGGGGTAGTAGGCGGTGGTCAGCCCCTCGTCGGTGCTGCCGTCGCAGTCGTTGTCGACGGTGTCGCAGACCTCGAGCCCGTCGGGGGAGACGGCGGGGTCGCCGTCGTCGCAGTCGCTGCCGTCCGAGATGCGCCCGTCCCCCACCTCGCAGTCGGCCTGGGCCGTGGCGGGATCGCCGAAGCCGTCGCCGTCGCGGTCGAGGTAGCTCGTGACCGTGACCCCCTCGTCCACCCGACCGTCGCAGTCGTTGTCGACGGCGTCGCAGACCTCTCGGGCGTCGGGGTTCACCGCCGGGTCACGGTCACGAGCTACCTCGACCGCGACGGCGACGGCTTCGGCGATCCCGCCACGGCCCAGGCCGACTGCGAGG
>JBDQIL010000959.1:0-2673 GCA_040264415.1 Myxococcota bacterium | reverse complement strand
CGTTGGGGGGGGGCTCGGACCCAGCTGCCGAAACGTGTGAAGAGAGCTCATGGTCCGCCCCCGCCCCTCGCTGCCCATCGACGCCGCGCTCCCCGCGCTGCGCGACGCCGTCCGCGCGTCGGGCGCCTTCGTGCTGGTGGCCCCGCCCGGGGCGGGCAAGACCACCCGGGTGCCGCCCGCGCTGCTCGACTTCGGCGTGGAGGGGCGCGTGGTGCTGCTGCAACCCCGCCGGGTGGCCGCGCGGCTGTGCGCCCGCCGCATCGCCGATGAGCGGGGCAGCCGTCTGGGAGACGAGGTGGGCTACCAGGTCCGCTTCGATCGACGGATCGGTCCGAACACCCGCATCGAGGTGCTCACCGAGGGGCTGCTGCTGCGCCGCCTGCAGGCCGACCCCTTCCTCGACGGCGTGGGCGCGGTGCTGCTCGACGAGTTCCACGAGCGCAGCCTGACGGCCGATCTCAGCTTGGCGCTGCTGCGCGAGGTGCGCGCCGAGGCGCGCCCCGACCTGTGGGTGGGCGTGATGTCGGCCACCCTCGATCCGGGGCCGGTGGCGTCCTTCTTGGGCGACTGCCCCACCATCGTGGCCGAGGGTCGCCGGTTTCCGGTGACGGTGGAGCACGATCCCGCGCCCGACGACCGCTGGCTCCCGGAGCGGATGGCGCGCGCGGTGCGTGACGTGGTGGGCCGCACCGACCGCGGCCACGTGCTGTGCTTCCTGCCGGGGGTGGGCGAGATCCGGCGCACCCAAGCCGCCCTCGAGGGGCTGGCGATCGACGTGCTCCCGCTGCACGGGCGGCTGCCTCCGGGCGAGCAGGACCGCGCGCTCGCGCCCTCCGCGCGTCGAAAGGTGGTGCTGGCCACCAACATCGCAGAGACCTCGGTCACCCTGGATGGCGTGGTGGCGGTGGTGGACGGGGGCGTGGCGCGTGCCCCCCGCTTCGACCCTGTGCTGGGGGTGGAGCGGCTCGAGACCGTGCCCATCTCGGTGGCGTCGGCCGATCAGCGCGCGGGTCGGGCAGGCCGCACCGGGCCCGGCCTCGCGCGCCGGCTCTGGACCGACAAGCAGCACCGCCTGTTGCCCGACGCCGATCCGCCCGAGATCGCCCGGCTCGACCTCTCCGGCGCCGCCCTCGAGTTGCTGCTTTGGGGGGCCGATCCGCGCGCCTTCCGGTGGCTCGAGGCGCCGCCGCCCGCCGCGCTCGACGCGGCCCTCGACCTGCTGGAGGGGCTGGGCGCGACCGAAGACGGCGTGCTGACGGCCGTGGGTCGCGAGATGGCCGCCTTGCCGGTCCACCCGCGCCTGGCCCGGGTGGTGGTCGAGGGGCGCCGCCGGGGCTGCCTGCGCGCGGCGGCCGGCGCCGCCGCCTTGGTGAGCGAGCGCGATCCGTGGGACCGCGACCGGGGCGCCCTGGCCGCCAGCGGGCGCGGCGACCTGCTCGGGCGACTCGGCCTGCTCGACCGTCGCGGCTCGACCGGCGCCCACCGAGGGGCCCTCGACGCGGTGCGGAAGGTGCGAGACCAGCTCACCCGGGTCGCCGGCGGCCCCCCCGGCGGCGCCGCCGACGCCGACGTGGTGGCCTGCCTGGTCGCCGGCTTCCCCGACCGGGTGGGCCAGCGGCGCGACCCCACGTCGCCGCGGGTGCTGCTGGCCTCGGGCACCGGCGCCGAGCTCGATCCCCCCGACCAGGCCCCCGGCGCCGACCTGCTGCTCGCCGCACAGCTCACCCTGGGGCGCGGCGGCCTGAAGATCCGCCTCGCAGCCCACGTCGAGCCCGCCGAATTGGCCCTCCGTGACGTGGTGGTCTTCGACTGGGACGCCGAGCGCGAGGCAGTGAGCCACCATGTCGAGTCGCGCTTCGGCGCCCTCGTGCTGGCCACGCGCCGGCCGCGGGCCCCCGCCGACCCGGCCGCGGTCTCGGCGCGGCTCCTCCAAGAGGCCCTGCAGCGGCCCGACGCCGCGCTCGACCTCGACGACCGCTACCAGGCGTTGGCTGGGCGCCTGCGCTTCGTCGGCGCCCGACGCCCCGACCTCGACCTGCCCGACCCGTCGCCCGACGCGCTGCTGCCGGGGCTGTGCGCAGGGCGCCGCCGCTTCTCGGAGCTGCGCAGCGTCGATCTCACCGGCGCGCTGCTCGGGCGCCTCACCTGGCCCCAGCGCCAGGCCCTCGACCGGCTGGCCCCCGAGCGGCTCACCCTGCCTACCGGCAGCACCGCCGCGGTCACCTACGGCGACCCCGACCAGCCGCCCGTGCTCGCCGCCCGAATCCAGCAACTCTTCGGCCTCGACCGCACCCCAGCGGTGATGGGCGGGCGAGCGCCCGTGCTGCTCCACCTGCTCGCCCCCAACCACCGGCCCGCCCAGGTCACCCAGGATCTTCCAGGCTTCTGGCGTGGCAGCTACGCCGACGTGCGCAAGGATCTCCGCGGGCGCTACCCCAAGCACAGCTGGCCCGAAGACCCGCTGACCGCCCCGCCCGAAGACCGCCCGCGGCGGCGGCGCTGAGGCCTACCTGCCCGGGTTCGACGCGCTGCAGGGGGCGTCGCTGCAGAAGTGCTCGATGACGCCGGGATCGTCGAGGTCGAGGAAGCGGATGATCTGGGCGTGCACCCCCGGCCAGTGCCGGGGCGCCTCATGGGCCCCGGTGGTGGGCGGGGGGCGGTTCTCTTCGGGGG
>JBDQIL010000958.1:0-2673 GCA_040264415.1 Myxococcota bacterium | reverse complement strand
GCTGCTCCCTATCGCCCCGCCTCGTCGCTGCCGACCCCGCCCCCGAGGCTGAACTCCACCCACCCGACGTCGTCGAGCACCAGCTGGACGCCGGCGACCGCGTCTCTCGCGGTGTCACCCTCGCCCTCGTCGAGGTGCCAGAGCAGGAAGGTGTCGTCGTCTTTGACGAAGGCGCCCTCTGGCGGATCGAAGCCGTCGAATTCGTAGCGGGCGACGCCCGACACCCGCACCTCGTCGATCAGCCCCTCGTGCACCATGTCGCGATCTGGCCAGCAGCCGAGGTGCACCGATCCGCTGGGGTCGAGCCCGAACTCCGCCAAGGTGTTGATGCCCAGCCGCTCGCCGTCGAGGTACAGCGCGCTCTCGCCGTCGACCCACTGGGCGGCCACGTGGTGCAGCGAGCCGTCCATCCAGTCACCGAAGCCCGACGGGCCGGCGTCGTCGTCGCCCCCGCCGGTGAACGTCAATACGCCGTCCGGGTTCTGGAAGAGCGCGAAGGCGCCGGGCCAGGCGATGAGGGCGTTGTCGCGGTACTGCGGGTCGGGCTCGGAGCGCACCCAGCCTTCGACCGTGAGGGTGTCGCCGAGGGCCGCGGAGCCCACGGTGCCGGTGGCACACGAGCCGTCTCCGGCGAAGTCGAGGGCCTGGGGCCCGAGCACGCCGCCGTCGTCTTTGCAGCCCGCGAGGGCCAGGCTGACGACGAGCAGGGTCGGGGCAGGGGAGCGAATGAGCATCGGGGGCCTCGCCAGTGTTACGGACGCCCCCTATTGTAGGCCCAACGGGCCCGTCCCTGCGCCTGGAGGCCCTGTGCTCACCGGACTTGACGCTCTCCTTTCCAGCGACAACCTGCTCGATCAGCACCTGCGCGGCCGCCGCGTGGGTGTGTGCTGCAACCACACGGCGGTCACCCGCGACCTCGACCCCATCCTGCCCCGGCTGCGCGCCGCTGGCGTCGACGTGGTGCGGGTCTTTGGGCCCGAGCACGGGGTGGACAGCACCGCGCAGGACATGATCGCGGTGAGAGACGGTGAGACCGACGCGGCGCCAGACCTGCCCGCCACCGTGAGCCTCTACGGCGACTCCGAGGCCAGCCTCCACCCCCCAGTCGAGACCCTCGAAGACCTCGACGTGCTGGTCTTCGACATCCAAGACATCGGCAGCCGGTACTACACCTACCAGGCCACCCTCGGCTACATCTTGACGGTGGCGGCGCGGGCCGGCACCAAGGTGCTGGTGCTCGACCGCCCCAACCCCATCGACGGGGTGACGGTCGAGGGGAACGTGGTGCTGCCGGGCTTCGAGAGCTTCGTCAGCGCCTACCCCCTCGCCAACCGGCACGGGCTCACCATGGCCGAGCTGGGGCGCTACTTCCAGCGCTTCTGCGATGTCCCGGGCGAGCTCGACTGGATCCCCTGCGAAGGCTGGCGGCGCGACCAGTGGTTCGACGAGACCGGCCTGCCCTGGGTCTACCCGTCCCCCAACATGCCCACGCTCGAGACGGCCGGCATCTACCCGGGCATGTGCCTCATCGAGGGCACCAACCTGTCGGAGGGCCGGGGGTGCACCCGCCCCTTCCACCTGATCGGCGCCCCGTGGCTCGATCGCGACCGGGTCACCCGGCTGTGCCGGCAGGGCGCGCTGGACGCCAACCTCACCGGCGTCGGCTTTCGCCCGGCCACCTTCGAGCCGCGCTTTCAGAAGCACGCCGGCGCGGTCTGCCATGGGGTCGAGATCTTCGTGCAGGACCGCTACGCCATGGAGCCCCTCCTGCTCGGGCTCGTGGTGCTCGAGGCCACCCTGCGGGCCGACCCCGACCGCTTCGCCTGGCGCACCGAGACCTACGAGTTCGTCGACGATCCCATCGCCATCGACCTGCTCAGCGGCTCGCCTGAGATTCGGGTGGGCCTCGAGTCGCGCATGCCGCTGAGAGAGATGGTCGATCAGTGGGCCGCAGACCGAACCGAATGGGACGAGCAGCGCGAGAGCGTGCTGCTGTACTGACCCGCCCCGCGGGCGGCCCCCCGGCTGGTAGCGTGGCGCCATGACGGCCTGGACCGAGACCCGGTGGCGGCGCTTCGCGGTGGCGCTGGTGATGGTGGAGCTGGTCGCCAGCGGGATCGACCTGTGGCTCGGGCCCTTCTCTCGCGTTCATTGGGAGGAGCGCTTCAACGCCCGCAGCGGCGTGATGTTCGCCTGCGGCCACCTCGAGGACGCGTTCACGCTCCAGTACCGGACCTTCTGCGGCGGGTGCACGGCCGAGGGGCTCCTGGCCGCGCCGCTCTTCCAGGCGCTCGGCAGCACCCACCGGGTCTGGAAGCTGGTCCCCGAGGCCTTCCACGCGGTGGTCCTCATGGCGGGCGCGGCGATCTCGGCGCGGGCCGGGGGCGGGCGCGCCGCGGCGGCCTTCGCTGCGCTGATGTTCGCCTCCCCCGGAGTCTACCGAGAGCTGGCCCACACGGGCTGGGGCAACCACGTCGAAGGGCCCGCCTTCCCGCTGGTGGCGGTGGCCCTGCTGCTGGCCGTGGGGGGGCGCGGCTGGATCCCCCAGCTCGCCGCGGGCGCGGTGGCGGGTCTGCTCACCGGCCTCGGGTTGTGGTTCGCGCACATGAGCGCGCACTTGCTGCCCATGGTGGTGCTCGCCGCCGCCCTGGTCGCCCCGCGCGCCCTCCCCGG
>JBDQIL010000957.1:0-2674 GCA_040264415.1 Myxococcota bacterium | reverse complement strand
GTAACAAGGCCGCCGGACGTTACATGGCGACGGGGGAGAGGGGCTTCGGCGAGAGCGCCGAGGTGCAGGCGGGGCTCGGCGACGCGCGGCCCGGCCCGCTCGGGCGGGTGCGGGGCGCGTGGGGGGTGGTGTTCCACGCGGCTGCCGGGTCTGAGCGGTGCCAACCAGCGGCCCGCATCACCGGGACAACCCGCACCAATGGTGGTACCGTCATCCGTCCCCCATTGGGAGGTCTGTGATGGCCCGCAGCGCCGCTCTTTTCCTGTTCGTCACCCTCTCGATCGCTGGCTGCGCCAAGGATCAGGCCGCCGGCGAAGCGGCCACAGACGGAGCGTCGGCTGGGGACGGCTCCGATGGCGCCGACGGGGGCGCCGACGGCGACGGCACCTGCGACGCCGACGCCGACTGTGAGGCGTGGGAGATCTGCGAAGACAGCGTGTGCGAAGACGGCGACCGCAACAACGCAGTCGACGAGGCCGAGACGCTGCTCTGGGAGGACCCCACCACCGGCACCATCAACCCGGTGGGCGACGTGGACTACTACCGATTCACCGCTGAAGGCGGTGAGTTCGTACGAATCGAGAGCGTGCTCGCAGACGACGTCATCGAGTACGGAGGCGACACGGTCCTCACGCTCCGCGACAGCGCCGGCAAGGTGGTCACCGAGGCCAACCGGTTCGCCACCGAGACCGGCGTGACCGGCGTGGACGCCGCGATGTATGCGTACCTGTCGGCGGCTGGCGACTACACGATCACGGTGCAGGACGACGGCACCTACGGGGCGGATCCCGAGGGGCTCGAGGAGGGCTTCGCGGCGTACCGCTACGAGCTCACGCTCTCGGAGTGGTCGGCCACCACCGAAGAGCCCGACGCCTTCGCTCAGCCGCTCTACACCATCGACCTCAGCGACTCGCGGCAGTGGGCGACGGTCGGCGTGTTGCTGCACGAGGCAGGCGACGTGGACTACATCGGCCTCGAGGTTCGCGCAGGCGTCGAGGGCGAGATGCTGTTCCTCGACGGCAACCAGAACATCGACGGCAGCGACCTGAGCCCCCGGGTGCGCCTGCTCGACGCCGACGGCGACGCGCTCTCCGACAAGCTGGGCGTCGGGCCCGAAGAGTACGCCCTCGTGCCCTTCGTCGAGGCCGGGTCGTACATCATCGAGGTCTCCGACGCGGTGGGGTCGGGCGGAGACGACCACTGGACCTGGCTGCACGTCATCTCGCGGCCCGACGACTGGGATGGCAGCGAGTTCACCCGGGAGGTCGAGAGCAACGACCTGTCGGCCACCGCCCAGGAGCTCACCCAGACCGAGGCCGAGACCTCGTCGGGCAACCTCTACACCTACAGCAACATGCTGGGCACGGTGGACGCGCCGGATGACGAGGACTGGTACGCCTTCTCGGCGGGCTTCGGCGAGAACTGGTTCGGACTCTGCCTCAACAGCCTCGCCTACGGCTCGACCCTGAGCCCCCAGGTGGAGCTGTTGGACGCCGCTGGCGAGGTCGTCGAGAGCTGGTCGGCCACCTCAGCCGGCGATCCCGACCTCTATGTGGACAACCTCACCCTCGATGACGGCGACTACTTCTTGCGCGTCACGGGCCTCGACGGGGCGGCTGGCGCGCTGGGCGACTGGTACATGTTCACCCTCTACATCGCCGGCTTCGAGGCGACCTCCTACGGCTGCCCCGACGGCTGATCCCGGCCGTCCCAAGCCAGCGTGCCCACGATCTGGTCGAGCAGGTCGCGGTTGGGGCTGGGGGAGAGCTGCTGGAGGGCGCTTCGGGCGGCCCAGCACTCACGGGCCAGGCGGGCGCGGGCGTCGGACGGCGCGCCGGTGTCGCGCACGACGGAGGCGATCCGGCGGGCCAGCTCTGGGTCCGGATCACGCGCGAGCTCGCGCCACAGCGCCTGCAGATCCGGGTCGCGGGTGGCCGCCAGGCTGAGGCAGTAGCCGGGGCGGCCCTCGATGGCGCGGTCCTCGAGGCTGTTGCCCGAGGGCTCGTGGCCGTCGTCGAGATCGTCGAGGCTGGCGAGGTCTTCGGCCAGGTGCCAGGCCAGCCCGGTGTGGCGGCCGTAGCGGCCGAGGGCGGTGATCACCCGGCGGTCGGCGCCGGCCAGCCGGCCACCGGCGCGACACGCGAAAGAGAAGACCGCGCCGCTGCGCATCTCCCCCAAGAGGACCGCGTCTTCGACCGACGGGATGCGCCCCTGCAGGGCCTGGGCGACGGCGTGGCCGTCTGCCACCTCGCGCATGGCCTCGACCAGGTCGCCCACGATCTCGGGGGCGGGCGTGTGGCGGGTGAGCTCGAGGGCGCGGAGCGTGACGTGGTTGCCCGCCAACACGCCCACCCCCCGGCTGATCAGGCGCCGGGCGGCGCGACGCCGTCGGCCGCCTTGCCGACCCAGCGCCGCGTCGTGCAAGACGATGGCGAGGTGGAGCAGCTCGGCGGCGACCGCGACGTGCACGGTGGCGGCGTCGGGGCGCCCTACCGGGGAGTCGCCCTGGGTGGCGGCGCTGGCGCTAAGCAGCACCAGCAGCGGCCTAACGCGGGGCACGCCCGCGGCGACGAAGCGCCTGGGATCGCACCCCTCGCGCGCGCCCTCCCCGCCGGCCAGACCGGTCAACGTGACGTCGAGGTGCAGCAACGCGTCGCGAAGCTCCGCCCCCAGC
>JBDQIL010000956.1:0-2679 GCA_040264415.1 Myxococcota bacterium | reverse complement strand
GCGCTCCGCGGTTGCCGACCGGGGGCGCCGGAATACCCCGTCCCCTGCCGCACCTCCGGAGCCCCCCCTCAATGATCCGCCGACCGCTCGCGCTCGCCCTCTCCCTCGCCGTCTCGATCGCCTGCGGCGGCAAGAAGGCGCCGCCCGAAGCTGCGGCGATCTCCCCCAGCGCGGCCCCGATCCTCCCCGCGCCCGAGGCCACGGTCTACGCCACCGGCCAGTCCGACGCCCCCGATCCGCTGGTGCGTCAGGTGGTCACCCGCGGGCTGCTGCCCTGGCAAGAGAGCCTCGCCGGCGGCGCCACCACGCTGATCCTCGACGTGAAGGGGCCCCTCGATCTGCAGCAGGCCGAGCACGCCGCGCGCCGGGCCGGCTACCCCTACCCGGTGGTGCGCATCATCACGGGCGAAGAGCCTCCCGCCGCCTACCCCGACGGGCTGGTGCAGGCGGTGCAGCGGTCTCTGCGGCTGGGCGACCACGTCGGCGTGGTGCGGGCCCGGGTGGGTCAGGCCGACCGCTGGATCGCGCTCATCGGCCGGCCGGCCGGGCTGGCGCTGCCCTTCGATCGACAGAGCCGGGTGGGCGCCGAGCTGGTGCTCGACTTGGACCGCCCCTCCACCTGGATGCTGGTCTCGCCCAGCGGCGCCCTGTCCACTGGGCGCACCCCGGGCGCCATCAAGCTCGACCGCGCGGGGGAGTGGTGGCTCGAGGTCGAAGACGAGAACGGCGCTCGCATCCTGTCGGCGCCGATCTTCGTGGGCATGGCGCCGCCCCCCGCGCCGCTGATCGAGCTGCCCGGCGAGCCCGCGACCGGCCCCGACGACGCTGAGGTGGCGGCGCTCGATCTCCTCGCTGAGGTTCGCGACGCCTTCGCGCTGCCCGGGCTCGAAGAGGACGGCACGCTCAGCACCTTGGCGGGCCACCCCCTCGAGCAGGCGATCGACCGCACCTGGACCCGCCCCGACGGCGAGGCCCGCCTGCGGGGGGCCGGCTTCGTGGGAGGCGCGGTCGCCCAGGTGTGGTGTCAAGGCGAGACGGTCGCCAAGTGCATGGACCAGCTCCTCACCGACGCGCAGGGTCGCGCCGCGCTGATGCACCCCCAGGTGCGGCTGGTGGGCGTGCGAGCGCAGGCCAGCACCAGCGGCGTGGTCCTGCTCTTCAACCTCGCGTCGGAGTAGGCGGGTGGCCACCCCGCGACAGCGGCTCCCCTGCGCCGCGCTCCTGCTCGGGGTCGCCTGCGCCCCCGGTCGGCGCGCGAGCCCGCCTCCCTTCGCCGAGCGTCCGCCCGCCGTCCGGTTCCTCGAAGCGCCACCGCCGCACGACGACGGCGCCTGGCTGGTGGCGGGACTGCCCGGCGCCCGCTGGGACGCCCAGCTCGCTCGGGCGGTCGAGGCGCTCATGCTCTCGACCTCCCAGCGCACGCCGTCCCTCGATCCACGGGTCACGTCGCTGGCCACCGCGCGGGCCGGCTTCCCGGGACAGGCTCGCTTCGCCCGGGTGCTGAACGGCGGGGCCCGCCCCGAAGACCTCCTCCACCAGATCGCGAGCGCCGCCGGCGCCGATTTGGTGGACGTCGCGCTCTCGAAGCGAACCTGGGGCGACGGCACGACCCTGTGGCTGGTGGGCTGGGCTCCGCACCGCGCCGACCTCGACCCCCTCCCCCGGGACCTCCCCCTCGACGGCACCCTGGCCGTGCGGGTCGAGCTGCCCCGGGGGGCCGACGCCGCGCGCCTCTTCGTCGCGTCTCCGGCGGGCCCGGTCGAAGAGCTGGCGCTCACTTCGGGCGTGCCCCGCTGGGTCGACCGCTTCCACGAGCCCGGCACCTACCGACTCGAGGTGGTAGCCGAGCGCGGAAAGCAGACCGAGGTGGTCCTGCTGTTCAGCGTCTTCGTCGACACCGAGCCTCCGGTGGTGCGGCCGCCCCCGGCCGTCGAGCTGCCCCCCGCCGACCCGGTCGCCGCGGAGCGGTGGCTGTACGCCGAGCTCGACGCGCTCCGGCAGGCGCACGGTCTGCGCCCGGTCACCCGGTTCCCGCTGTTCGAGCCGCTGGCGCGCGAGCACAGCGCGCTCATGGCAGCCTCAGGCGTGGTGGCCCACCGCATCCCGGGCCGCACCGACGGCGTGCCCGCCAAGGCGGCCCGCGTGGCGCACCCTGGCGCGCGTCACCACGAAGACGTCGCCGCGGCGTCCACCGCCGACGCCGCGCTCGCGCTCGTCGCCGACTCGCCCGGCCACCTGCGCAACCTGCTGTGCGAGCCCTGCACCCACGCCAGCATCGGCGTGGCCCTCGAGCCGGTGCTCGACCGGCCCCCCCGTCTGTTCGTCACCTGGGAGCTGTTGGAGTTTCCGCAGGCGCCACCGCAAGAGATCCATCACAACAACAAGTAGCCGACCGGGCCGATCGCCCGGGTCGGCCCGCCCGACGGCTGGATTAGGCCCCCGACGTGCCCACGGTCGACCTCACGCAGCTCGGATTTCAGTGGCCCGACGCCTCGGGCCCGCTGTTCGCCGGCCTGAACCACCGCTTCGAACCCGGCACGGTCACGGCGCTCGTGGGGCGGTCCGGGTGCGGCAAGAGCACGCTGCTGCGGCTGGCGGCGGGCCTGCTCACGCCCACCGCGGGCGCCGTGCGACGCCCCGACGGGCCCGTGGGCTTCGTCTTTCAGAGCCCCACCCTGC
>JBDQIL010000955.1:0-2682 GCA_040264415.1 Myxococcota bacterium | reverse complement strand
GGCGTTGTCGGACTCGGGCTCGAAGACTTCATCCTCCATCGACCGGCCGACGCTCTCGTTCTCGCGCTCGACCTCCTCGACCAGGTCGTTGAAGGCCCAGCGGGCGCGGTCCTGCAGGGCGTCGCGGGCCGCGTTGAGCGGGTAGCCGGACTGGCCGGGGCGCACGGTGGTCCACAGGTCGACGACGACGTCGGCCTTGAGGTTGCCGCGCCGCGCGCTCTCCTTGAACTGGAAGAGGCCGTTGAGACGGACGAAGTAGCCACCGAGGCGGTCTCCGGGCGGGCGACGGTAGGCCTTGATGGCGGCCTCGGTGCCGTGTCCCCATGAGCCCTCGACGCGCACGCGGGAGCCGCCTCGCCGGCTGAACAACGGGCGGACCTCTTCTCCGTTGAAGGTGAGGCGCACCCCGGGCAGATTGTTGGCCGCCAGCACTTCGCGCAAGCGGTCGAGCAGGGGCACGTACTCCTGGCGGGCGTAGTCCCAGACCTCGTCGAACTCGTCGGCCACGTCGAAGATGGTGATGCGGGTGCCCTGCCGCGGGCTGGCCGGAAAGACCTCCACATCGGTCTCGGCCCCCTTCGAGATGGCGAGGTTGTCCCGCGAGTGGAGCTCCCACCGGAACGACTGACTCGCTCCGAGGATGACGGCCTTCGCCACGCCGAAGCCGCCCGCAGCCTCGTCGCTGTCGGCGGCGTCGCCCTTGCCCGTGGTCCCGAGCGACAGGAAGACATCGAGGATGGTCCGTGCGTCCATGCCGATGCCGTTGTCCGAGACCGACAGGGCGCGTTGGCTGGCGTCCCACTCGACATCGACCTGCCCATCGGCCTTTCGGATCTGCCTTGCCCGGATTGCGGTGCGAATTGCATCGACGGAGTTCTGGACCTGTTCACGGACCGACAGGACCGGCAGGTCGCCGGATGTGTACAAGGACGCTGTAAGGAAGCTCCAAAGCCGGGCAACGTTCGCCCCAGGCCGCCCAGTGGCCTTTGCCTCCAAGGCCTCCACCAGCTCGGAGTCCTTGCCGAGCGCGCGTCGGAGCGCAGCCCGGTCGACGCGCAGCCGGCCGCGGTCGGTTGGCGGCTGGTCGGTCGATACCGCCCGCAGGGCCTCCCACGCGAAGGCGGCGAAGGGATCGGGAGCAGCGTGGCAGCCACAGGTCGGGCGGTCGGGGGCCTTCAACGAACCCTCCACCGGCCGGCCATCACCCCGGCGCCACCCGCCGCCGCCGCGCCTTCCGCCCCTTGAGCTTCCGCCCACGCCCCGACTCCGGCACAGTCCACGCGAAGTGCTCGGTCAGCACCGTCACCTCGCCGACGGCCACCGTCACCGCGACCTGCACCTGCCCGTCTTCCAGGTCCACATCGACGTCCACGTCGATGCGGTCCCGCAGCCAGCGCACCACCGTCTTCCACCACATGCACACCTCCCGCCCGGGTCTCGGGCCTCGTCGTGAATCGCGCGTGCTGGACCGCCCTCGCCACGGCCCGCATCACTTCGCCGCTCGGGCCGCCTCATCCCGCGCCGCCGAGAGCAGCGTGCGGGGGAGCGTCCGGTCCCACCAGTACCGAGCGGCCTTGTCGAGCTCGCCGAACTTGAGCTCCGAGTCCGGGGCCAGGGCGAGGAAGTCGCGCCAGCCCTGCTCGGTGGGCGGCAGCACCGCGTCGGCGGTCGAGAGCGTGGCACCCCGGCCGATCTCCAGCACGCCCCGCCGCAGCACGGGCACCTGCTGGCGCTCGGCGTACCAGGACGAGGCGCGTGCCAGCTTGCCCACGACGGTGGCCCCGTGGCCCGCCCAGGTGCGCTCGAGCCACCCGTCGCTCGACCAGCTCCAGCCGAGCGCGGTCCAGTCGCCGCCGTAGCGCAGCGTGCTGTCGATGCGGGCCACGGTGGCCTGGTCGGCCTGGGCCTCTTCGTCGGGCGGGAAGACGGCACCCATGTGCACCGGCTGCAGCCCGAGCGACGAGACCTTCTCGATGGACTGCTCCGTCCAGGTCGCGGTCCCGGCCTCGCGCACGCCGACGCTCACGCCCTTCACCCGGCCGAACTCCACGAAGTCGGTGCGGTCGGGGTTCCAGGCGTTGGGCACGCCCACGCGCAGCCCCTCGTAGACCGGGGCCGCGCCGTCGACTGGCACGAGCAGGTTGTGGTCGCGCACGGCGTACATCCACTTCGCCCAGGGCCAGGCCTCGGGATCGACGGTGGCGAGGTCCTTCAGGCGCTCCTCGCCCTCCTGCCGCAATCGTGCAGACTCGGCGAGGTCGGCGGTGCGCTCGGCCTTGCGGAAGCGGGCGTTGGCCCCGCGCAGCATCCGGGCGGCGTCGGCGGCGATCTTCTTGCGGGCGTCGGCCTCGCGACGGGCCCGCACCTCGGCGAGGCGGCGGGCCGTCTTCTCGGGGTCCCGGCTGATGAGCAGCAAGATCTCGTCGGGACCCATCTCCATCTGGGCACCGGGGTTGTTGGTGTCACGGGCCTGACTCTTCAGCAATTCTGTCATCCAACCCAACTTGCCCTGGATGAGGTTGAACCTCAGCCCGTCCTGGCTGCGGCGCGCGAAGTAGTAGTTGATCTCGATGTTCGCGAGCGTGTTGCCCTGGCGCACTCCGCGTCCGTTCCGCTGCTGGAGCGTCGCTGGCTCCCAGGGCAGGTCGAGGTGGTGGATGGCGCAGGTGCGCGTCTGCAGGT
>JBDQIL010000954.1:0-2683 GCA_040264415.1 Myxococcota bacterium | reverse complement strand
CCGCTGAGCCTGGAGCAACAGCAGACCCAGTCGGGCGGCCAGGCGGGGCTCGCGCGGGAGGGCGGCCCGGCCCCGCTCCAAGGTCTCGACCGCGGCGGCGACGCCGTCGTGAGAGAGCGCGAGGTTGGCCGTCATCAGCCAGAGGTCTGGGTGGGCTGGCAGGCTCTGGACCGCTTGATGGGCCACTGCGCGCGCCTCGGCCGGATGCCGCAGCGCCGCCAGGCTCTCGATCAGCCCCAGCCAGGCCCGCGGCTCGGCGGGCGCCGCCTGTCGGCTCGCATGAAAGAGCCGCATGGCGCTGGTGGGGTCGCCGCTCTCGAGCTGGAGCCGCGCGAGCGCGAGCACGGGCTCGGGATCACGCGGCGCCCCAGCGGCCGCCCGTCGGAGCAGGGCCGCCGCCCGCTCGCGTCGCCCCGTGCGGGCCAGCAGGTCGGCCTGCGCGCAGAGCACGCGGGTGTCGGCGGGCGCGAGGTGGAGCGCCCGCACCACGGCGGCCTGCGCCAGGTCGAGCCGCCCGCCGTCGCGGTGGGCCTCGACCTCGGCCAACAGCTCACAGAGCGTGGGGGCGCGCTGCACGCCGCTACTCGCAGAGCTCCGAGAGGTCGATCTCGGCCCAGTTGTTGTCTTCGTCGCACTCCTTGGCCGCGCCCCAGGCGGTCGACCCCGCGGTGCTGGCGGGGTCGTCCACCAGGGCGAAGATGCGGTCGTAGGAGGCCCAGTCGGCCACCGAGAGCTCGACGGCCGACGAGCGGACGCCAGGAGGAACGGCCGCCGACAAGGTGGTGGTACCCAGCAGCGTCTCGGTGCCGCCCGCCTCGCCGTACAGCCCGATCTGCAGGCCAGCCGCTGCGGTGATGTACGCGCCGCCGTTCTCGACCTGCACCCACACCGTGGCGGGGTCGCCGCATTCGGCCTGGCAGACCTCGGCCGTGGCGGTCAGATCGGCCGCGGCCAGCGCCCCAAAGGCGCCGGGAGCCTGCACCCGGAAGGAGTTGTAGTCGGCCGACGTGTACGGGGCGTAGTTCGGGTCGGCGAGCCCGACGCTGAAGTCGTCTTCGATGTTGGTGATCGAGTAGGCGTGCTGGTTCCAGACCGGCCGCGCCGACACCCAGTCGTCGTCTGCGGCGCCCAGCACGTACAAGCCGTACTCGCCCATGAAGTCGGGCCGCGGCGAGTTCACGACCAGGATCTCGGCCTTTCCGTCGCCGTCGAGGTCGGCGACGAGCGGGTACTCATGGATGGTCCACGACTTGTGGTTGTCGTCCTGCAGGACGGTGGAGACCCGCTGGAAGGGCCGCAGGCCCGCGCTGCTGTCGATCTGCCAGACATACAGCGCGTCTTCGTCCGAGAAGACCACCTCGTCGGTGCCGTCGCCGTTGAAGTCGAAGACGGTGGCGCCCGTGGAGGCGCTGGACCAGTCACGGGTCTGGGTCATGGCGTAGTACTGCAGCCCGCTCGTGGTGACGTCGTAGATGGTGAACCAGCACGCCCCCGCCACGCCGATCTCGCGGGTGCCGTCGCCATTGAAGTCGGCGATGGTGGGCTGGCCGCCGAAGCTGCGCCGGGAGGTGTCGCAGTCGGGGTGAGCCGGCAGGTCGGCGCCGATCGACGTGTCGTAGGGATCGTTGGGGACCGAGTCCACCTCGACGCAGCGACCGGAGCTGTCGGGGACCCCCCGGTACAGGCTCACGTACTGGTTGCCGGTGAGCACGATCTCGGGCTCGCCCGCTGGGCTGCCGCTGAAGCGCGCGAGGTCGGCCACCGCCGGGTAGCCGTCGTCGGCGGGGACCCAGGTGCTGCCGCTGTAGCGGCCCAGCTCGCACCACACGTCGCCGTCGGCGTCGTAGACGGTGCTCCCCGACACGACCTCCATCGAGACGCCGTCGCCGTCGAGGTCGTGGGCGAAGCTGTGGAAGCCGGAGTTCCAGTAGCCGTCGGCGCCGACGAACCAGGAGTTCGACCAGCCCCGCCCACCGGTGCCCTCCCACTGGAAGTCGAGGGCGCCGCCGCTGAACACCGTGCGGCCGAAGATGGCTTCGACCACACCATCGTTGTCGAGGTCGGCCAGGGCGGGCGCGTGGCTGCCCTTGAACACGTAGTCGTAGGCGTGGCACCACAGCTCGCGCGTGCCGACGGCCTCGAGGGTGAGCTGGCCGCTCGGGGAGACGCCGTAGCTGGCCGGGTAGCAGGCCCCGGAGCTGTCGCCGATGACCGTGGTGACGATCTCGGTCTGACCGTCGAGGTCGAGGTCGGCCATCGCCACCCCGGAGAACAGGAAGGGGGCGTAGTCGTCGGTCCCGTTGGTGTTGGTGAACGACGACCAGACCACGGTGTCGAACACGCCGCCGTCGCCCGAGATCAGCCGCAGGGCCGACCACACTTGCCCGTCGTCCACTGCGAACTCGTCGCCGGTGAGGATGGCGATGTCGGGGGTGTCGGAGCCATCGACCACGCCGTCGCCGTTGTCGTCTGTGGCCTGCGACACGGCGGGGGCCTGAAACACGCCCACCAGGTCGGGTTCGTCGGCGAAGCGGTAGGCCGGCCAGGTCACCGAGGGGTCGCTGGGGTCGACCATCTCGTGGGCCATCGACCACTCGATCCGCGCCGAGAAGGGGTTGCCGGAGGGCTCGGGCACGTACTCGCAGGCGGGATCGGTGGAGACGGTGCCGCTGGACGGCGGGGT
>JBDQIL010000953.1:0-2685 GCA_040264415.1 Myxococcota bacterium | reverse complement strand
GTGGAGGGGCGGCGGCTCAGAGTCGCGACCCCGACGCCGCCCGCGGACCACTGGGTCGCGCGCCGCCGATGGGCTCGGAGCGCACATAGATGCCGTGGGGCCCGGATCGCAGCAGCACGCTGGCGCCGGCGGGCAGGCGGGGTCGGAGCTGTCCTCGGTCGGCGCCGCGCGAAGGGCGCTCGGATCGTCGCCGAAGCGCTGGGCGAGGTTGGGCACGGCCGGCCCGCGGGTGGCGCGCGCGGGGCTGCCCGTGCCATCGGTGGTCTCCAGCGCGCCACCGAAGTCGGTGGGTTCGGGCAGCGGCATCGTGAGATCGTCGCCGGTGCCGCGGTCGGGGGCCACGATGGGCACCTCGTCGACCCGCCCGGGGGCGCCCTTGGCGGTGAAGCGCCCGAGCTCCTCGCCGGTCATGAGGTCGTGCACGGACATCTCGAGGGGCTCATCGCTGAGCCCCCAGCTGCCCAGCAGCCGCCCCCCGCGCTCTACCCGCAGGACCAGTCGAGCCACGCCGCACCTCCTCCAACTCAGTGAGACGGCACGCTACCACGCTCGCCACCCCGCATCGCGGTCCGCTGCAGGGTTCACGCGAGGTTCACGGAGGCTGGAGGTGCGGGCGGCCCACGCACCCACTGACCCGCTGGAAAGCGCGCGAAGGTGTGGGGTCTGCCCCGCTCGGTTAGCTGCCGGCTCTACGATGGAGACGGCATGTCCGGCGACGCTTGGAGCGACCTCAAGGGTCGCGTGACCGAAATCGAGGCCCTTCAACAGGTGCTGGCGCTGCTGTCGTGGGATCAGCAGACGATGATGCCGTCTGGGGGCGCCGCTGGCCGCGGGCGGCACGTGTCCACGCTCAGCGCGCTCGCCCACGACAAGCTGGTAGACAGCGCGGTGGGCGACTGGCTGAGCGAGCTCGAGGCCCGCGATCCGGCAGAGCTCACGGACCTGCAGGCGGCCAGCATGCGCAAGATCCGGCGCCTGCACGACCGCGCCCGTTGTGTGCCCACCGCCCTCGTCCGCGCGATGGCCGAGGCCAGCTCCGAGGGCGTGGGCGCGTGGGTCGCGGCCAAGCAGGCGGCCGACTTCGCGCCCTTTGCGCCGGCGCTCACCCGGATCGTCGAGCTGGTGCGAGAGACCGCGGCGAGCCACGGCACCGCCGGCCACCCCTACGATCACCTGCTCGAAGAGTACGACCCCGGTGCCACCGTGGCCGATCTCGAGCCCATGTTCGCCCGCTTGGGTGGCGAGCTGGCCACGTTCGTCCAAGAGGCCTCCCAGCGCGCCGACCCCGCGCCGCTCCACCTCGACCTCGACGAGCCGGGCATCCTCGCGGTGGGCCAGCGCCTGGTCACCGCGCTGGGGTTTCGTCCCGAAGATGGGCGCCTCGACCGCAGCGAGCACCCCTTCACGGTGGGCATCGGTCCCCACGACGTGCGCCTGACCACCCACGGCTACGCCGACGACCTGCTCGGGAGCCTCACCGGCACCATCCACGAGTGCGGGCATGGCCTCTATGAGCAGGGGTTGAACGACGACTGGGTGGGCACCGGCGTGGCGACGGCCGCGGGGGTGGGCCTGCACGAGAGCCAGAGCCGCTTCTGGGAGAACGTGATCGGTCGCAGCCGGCCCTTCTTCGGGTGGCTGGTGGGCCTGCTCTCCGAGCAGTGGCCCGACGTGTCCTTCGACCCCGATCAGCTCTACGCGGTCGCCAACCGGGTGCACCCCTCGTTTATCCGGGTCAAGGCCGACGAGGCCACCTACAACCTGCATGTCATCGTGCGGTTCCGGCTCGAGCTGGCGCTGATGACCGGCGACCTGCAGGTGGCCGATCTGCCCGACGCCTGGGACCACCTCTACGAGCAGCTGTTGGGGGTGCGGCCGCCCGACCCCGCGCAGGGCGTGCTGCAAGACGTTCACTGGGCGCACGGCTACTTCGGCTACTTCCCCAGCTACACGGTCGGAAACCTGTACGCGGCCTCCATGAAGCAGGCCATGCAGGCCGACCTGCCCGACATGTGGGATCAGGTGGGGGCTGGAGACTTCGGCGCGGTGCTCGGATGGCTCCGCGAGAAGGTTCACGCGCGCGGGCACCTGGTGGACGCACCCCAGGTCTTTCGTGACGCGGTGGGCGACCGCGACCCGGTGGCCGACCTCATGGCCCACCTGCGGGAGCGGCACGGGACCCTGGCCGGGCTGTGATCGGCCTGGCGGATGTGCCCGGCGTGCGGGCTGGGCACTGGACCCACTCCAGCGGGACCACGGGCTGCACCGCGCTGGTCTTCCCCGACGCCGCGCGGGGCGGCGTGGTGGTGCCGGGCCACGCCCCCGGCTCTCGAGAGCTGGGCGCCCTCGCCCCCACCCACCTCGCCGACGCCCTGCATGGGCTCGTGCTGTCGGGCGGCTCGGCCTTCGGGCTGGCCACGGCGGACGGGGCGATGGCCGCGCTCGCCGCGCGTGGCATCGGTCTGCCGGTGGGCCGCCACCGGGTGCCCATCGTGCCGGCGGCGATCCTCTTCGATCTGGGGGTCGCTGCGGTCCGACCCGACGCCGCGGCCGGCCACGCGGCGGTCGAGACCGCATTCAACGGCGGTGGGCTCGCCGAGGGCCGCGTGGGCGCCGGCGCTGGGGCCACCGTGTAGGCCCCGCACCGCGCACCCGCCTGCCCGAAGCCGCGCCTGGGTGCTGTTC
>JBDQIL010000952.1:0-2686 GCA_040264415.1 Myxococcota bacterium | reverse complement strand
GTGTTGCGCGACCGGGTGGAGGACGTGGTGCTCAACCGCCGCCCCGACGCCACCGAGCGCCTCCTCGAGGTCGCGCAGGGGGCCAAGGGCACCGGCCAGAAGCGCACCGAAGACCTCGCTTGGCGTGAAGCGCCCGTGAGCGAGCGCCTGCAGCACGCTCTCATCCACGGCATCGACCGCTTCGTCGACGAGGACACCAAAGAGGCCTTCGAGCTGCTCGGTCGGCCCCTGTCGGTCATCGCGGGCCCGCTGATGGACGGCATGAACGTCGTGGGCGACCGCTTCGGCGCCGGCAAGATGTTCCTGCCGCAGGTGGTGAAGTCGGCCCGCGTCATGAAGAAGGCGGTGGCCTGGCTCACGCCCTACCTCGAGGCCGAGATGGCCGAGGGCCAGACCAAGGGGCGCGTGCTGCTGGCCACGGTCAAGGGCGACGTGCACGACATCGGCAAGAACATCGTGGGCGTGGTGCTCCGGTGCAACGGCTACGAGGTGGACGATCTCGGCGTGATGGTCCACGCCCAGACCATCCTGGATGAGGCCAAGGCGCGGGGCGCCGACCTCGTGGGCCTGTCGGGCCTCATCACGCCGTCGCTCGACGAGATGGTTCACGTCGCCAAAGAGATGACCCGACAGGGCTTCACCGTGCCGCTGCTCATCGGCGGCGCGACCACCTCCAAGGTGCACACGGCGGTCAAGATCGACCCCCACTACGCGCCCGGCGTGGTCTACGTCACCGACGCCTCGCGGGCGGTCGGCGTGGCGTCGAAGCTGCTGAGCGACGAGCACCGGAGCGGCTACCTCGCTGAGATTCGCTCCGACTACCACGCCCTGGTGGAGAAGCGGGCCGCTCGCACCGGCGCCCGCCGCGCCACGTTGACCGACGCGCGGGCCAACCGGATGCGCATCGACTGGGCGGCCGAGCCCCCACCACAGCCCGCCTGGTCGGGCGTCCAGTCGGTGGAGATCGCCATCGGAGACCTCATCGAGACCATCGACTGGGGACCCTTCTTCCGCACCTGGCAGATGAAGGGGGCCTTCCCCGGGCTGCTCGACGACCCCGACGCAGGCCCCCAGGCGCGCGAGCTCTACGAGGACGCCCGCGCCATGCTCGAGCGGATCGTCTCCGAGGGCTGGCTCACGGCCCGCGGAGCGGTCGGCATCTTCCCCGCGAACGCCGTGGGCGACGACATCGTGGTCTACGCCGACGAGGCCCGCACGCAGCCCCGCGCCACCATCCACACCCTGCGGCAGCAGAACCTGAAGTCGAGCGGGCGCCCGAACCTCGCCCTCGCCGACTTCATCGCCCCGGTGGGCACGCCCGACTGGGTGGGGGCCTTCGCGGTCACCACCGGCCACGGCGTGGGGCCGCTCGCCCAGGCCTTCGAGGCCGACCACGACGACTACAACGCCATCCTGCTCAAGGCCCTGGCCGACCGACTGGCCGAGAGCATGGTGGAGCACCTGCACCGGCGGGTGCGGCGCGAGCTCTGGGGCTACGCCCCCGACGAGGCCCTCGACAACGCCACGCTCATTCGCGAAGGCTACCAGGGGATCCGCCCCGCGCCGGGCTACCCGGCCTGCCCCGACCACACCGAGAAGCCCACGGTCTTCGACCTGCTCGACGCCACCGGGCGCGCCGGCCTGACCCTCACCGAGTCGATGGCCATGCAGCCCGCCGCGGCCGTCTCGGGCCTCTACTTCGCCCACCCGCAGGCCCACTACTTCGGGGTCGGACGCATCGATCGCGACCAGCTTCGCGACTACGCGCGCCGCAAGGGGTGGACCGTGGGCGAGGCCGAGCGCTGGCTCTCACCGCTGCTCGACTGACACCAGCGGATTCCGCGTGAGTCATCGTTCTACAATGACTCACGCGAACTCATCCTTCGCGAAACAGAGCGTTGCCTGGGACGGGATGGAGGCCGCAGCTAGACCCCCCTCATGCGCACCTCATCCCCCCTCCTGCTCGCTTCCCTGCTCACTCTGGCCTGCGCCAAGGGCGCGCCTCCGTCGTCTGGCGCCGCGGCGCCCGCGACGGCCGCCGCGCGGCCCGGTGCCCCGGACGGGGCCTGGCGACTCGCGGCCAAAGACGCCATCACCCAGCCCGAGCACCTGCCCGAGCTGATGGGCAGCTACTTCGACGCGCACGTGCTGGTGTCGGTGGCGGCCGAGCCCGAGGGGCTCGCGTTGCTGCTCGACTCGGCCGCCGCCGACGGCTCGCCCATGGGCTGCGCGGTCACCACGCGCCTGCCCCTCGGCGCGGTCGGCGCCGGTGGCGCCTTCTCGGTCGACGCCGAGGCCATCCGCCTGGTCGGCGAAGACGACATCGCCTTCTCGCTGCGGGGCGCTCGGATCGACGGCACCGTGAGCGCCGCGGGCGTCGCGCTGTCTGGCATCACCGGGACCATCGACTCGGGCGCCTTCGTGTCGATGGTGGGCGCGTCCGACCGCGACGCGCTGTGCGGCATGGTCGGCCAGAAGATCCCCTGTGGGCCGTGCCCCGACGGCGGGGGGTCCTGCTGGGACCTCGCCCTCGCGCCCACCCTCGTCGCGGCGCCCCCCTTCCAGGCCCGCAGCGCCGCCGAGGTCTGCGCCGACCCGGCCTGCGCCGACCGCCCCTTCTGCGCCGACTGACGCGCCCTCTGGGTCGCCGCTGGGCGCGCCCACCGCGGGGACAGCGGATTAGTCT
>JBDQIL010000951.1:0-2686 GCA_040264415.1 Myxococcota bacterium | reverse complement strand
CGGTCGTGACCGGCCCGTCCCGCTCCACCCGGACCGCCTCGGTCACGGCGCCTCCTCCCAGGCCGGCCACCAGACCCGCACCATGGGCACCAGGGCGCGGGTGGCCAGATCGAGCTCGTCGTAGTGCCGCAGCACCAGCCGGCCGAGGTCTTGGGCGTCGAGCAGCGTGCAGCGCGCGCCCGCGGCGGTGTGCTGGTCGATGACCGTGCGGGCGTCGCGGGTGAAGCCCTCGGCGGCCATCAGGATCCAGCGCTCGGTGGGCTCGCGATCTTCGAGGGAGGCCTGCACCTGGTCGGCGGAGACGGGGTTGGTGCCGTTTCCGAGCACCTGCACCCGCAGCGGCGGCTCGTCTCGCCCCAGGAGGTCGGCGCCGGCGAAGAGGTCGGCGCCGCTGTCGGGATCGACGGAGCGTCGCGGGTAGCCCCGGGCCTGCAGGACGCCCGCGAGCACCGCTCGCAGCGCGTCGGTGCCCAAGTTGCCCAGTCGCTCTTCGACCCGCTGGCGCGCGGCCGCGGCGAGGCCGCCCGGGTCGGGGCCGCGGGCCCGCCGCACCGCGGTCTCTGGGGGAGGGAGCACGGGCGCCGCGATGGGCGGCGCAGAGAGCGGCGAGACGTCGTCCTCTTCCTCCACCACCACGACCGGCGCCGCGGTGACGGGCGGTGGCGCGGGCGCCTTGCGGCTGGCCGTGGGCGCGGGCGATCGGATGGCCTTCAGCGAGCCGGGGATGGGCGTGTGCTGCACGTCGACGTCGTAGATCTCGTCGTCGGTCGCGGGCGCGGTCCAGGGCTGCGGCTTGGGCTGCCCGTCCGACCCGAGGTCGATGCGGCTGCGCTGCTCGGTGGGGGAGTCATCCGAGACCGGCACCCGCGTGCCCCCCTGGTCTCCCGCGAGCTGCTCGATGGGGCGCGCGTTCGCGAGCACTTCCTGTGCGATCCCCCGCCCCACATGGAACAGCGTCTGGATGACGTTGAGCGCGCTGCGGCAGTCCGGGCTGAGCTCGGCGGGCGTGAGCCCGTGGCTCCACGAGACGGACCGCAAGAACGGCTGCTCGCCGGTGGCGTCGGGCTCCCAGCGAGCCTCGGAGTCGACCGTGCCCAGGTAGAAGGTCTGCCGTTGGGCGTCCCAGGTGAGCACGTGGTCGCCGGGCTGCATCTCCCGCAAGAAGCAGTGCATCTGGGCGGCAGCGGAGCGGTGCCGACCGGGCCGCCAAGAGGGGTGAGCGCGCCGGAGGGCCTCATAGAGGTCGTCGGCGGCCTCGTACTCGGGGATCGCGCCGAACTCGCGGCCGACGCCCAGCGCCACCGTGCCGTCTTCTCGGAAGCTGCCGGCGCGGGCGGCCCGGCCGCTCGCGCGCACCATCCACATGGGGGGAGTCATCGTGCGTCCTCCAGTTGCACCCTCTCTCACCGGCGGTGGCCCCGCGGTCAATGGGGGGGTGATCCAACTGTGTGCGGGTCTTGAGCAATTGGAGATGGTTTGCAGCAGGTATGCATAGTGTTAGAGGTGGTTTGTATACAGTGTGCCCACCCCCCGGGAGACCGCATGCCCCGCAAGACCCGTCGCAAGCGTCGTCGCAGCACGACCCCCAGGACCCCCGCTGACATGGAGCCCATCGAGACGCCGCGCCGCGTGGCGCCGGGGCTCGGCGAGGAGTCCGTGTGGGACTACCCCCGCCCGCCCGCGGTCGAGGTGGTCGAGGGCTCGGTCGAGGTGTGGTTTGAGGGTGTGCGGATCGCGGCGAGCCACCGCGCCGTGCGGGTCTGCGAGACCTCGCACCCGCCGGTGTTCTACGTCCCGCTGGAGGACTGCGCGCAGGACCACCTCGAGGCGGTCCCGCGCAAGCGCACCGTGTGCGAGTACAAGGGCCGCGCCATGTACTACGACGTCGTGGTCGGCGACCGGCGATCCTCCGAGGCCGCCTGGCGCTACGCCCGGCCACGCCTCCACTTCGACGACCTCAAGGACCGCGTGGCCTTCTATCCGCAGCGGGTCGACCGGTGCGTGGTCAACGGCGAGGTCGTGCAGCCGCAGGCGGGCGACTACTACGGGGGCTGGGTGACCCGTGGGCTCATCGGGCCCTTCAAGGGCCGGCCCGGCACCGAGGGCTGGTAGCGCCGGTCAACGCAGCACGAAGCGCACCCGGATCTGGAAGCGCGCGGGACTGGGCTCGCCGCGGATGAGCGGGGGCGAGAATCGCCACTGCATGGCGGCCTCCTCCACCGAAGCCCGGAAGATCTCTGGACACCCCGACACCACGATTCCGACCGGCAGGCCGTCCTCCGTCACGGTGAACATGAGGTCGCACCGGGCCTCCTCGCCGTACTTTCGGGCCTTCGGCGGGAACCGCGGGTGCACCTGCTCGAGCACCCGCAGGTCAGAGGTGATCGGTGGCGGACCCGGGGGGCCGTGGCCCGCGCCCTTGCCGAGGGGGCCGCCCACGCCGACGCCCGCCCCATCCACCGTGCTGCGCCCCAGCGCGCCCAGGTCGACGCGAGACAGCAATTCGACCCGGTCGAGGGGCACCGGGTCGTCCGGCGCCTGCGGCTGGGGGGCGTCTCGCGCGCGCACCGCAGACGCGCCCGCGCGCCCGCCGCTCGGGACCGGCGGTGGCGGCGCCTCGGGGGGGCTGGCCTCGAAGAGCACCATGACGGGCTCGACGGGCGGCGGCGGCGGCGGTCCCGAGCGG
>JBDQIL010000950.1:0-2689 GCA_040264415.1 Myxococcota bacterium | reverse complement strand
GCGCAGGGCTACGCAGACGCGTCCCCCGACGGCTTCGGCTTCCCGGTGGCCGACCGCTGGCCCGGAGCGCGGGGGGCCGGGGTGCGCATCGCCGACATCGAGTACGGCTGGAACCCCGACCACGAAGACCTCTCTGAGGCGGTCCCCGGTCCGGTGGGCTGGGGCGTCGACACCGGGAGCTACCCCTGCCACGGCACCATGGTGGCCGGGGTCCTGGTGGCCCAAGACAACGGCTACGGGCTCACCGGCCTCGTCACCGACGCCGAGCTGGTGATGGTCTCGCCGTACCGAACCGCCGGCGACTACAGCATCGCCGACGCGGTGGACGGCGCCGCGAGCATCCTCTCCGCGGGTGACGTGCTCCTCATCGAGCAGCAGATCGTGGCCAACGGCGGCTACGCCCCGGTCGAGGCCGACCCGGCCACCTGGGACGCGATCAGCCTCGCGGTCGCTGCGGGCATCAGCGTGGTCGAGCCCGGCGCGAACGGCGCCCAAGACCTCGACGACCCCTCGTGGGGCGGCTGGTTCGACCGCGACCTGCGCGACAGCGGCGCCATCCTGGTGGGTGGGGGGGCGCCCCCGGGCGACCTCTACCCGGCCCGCTCGTGGACCGGCGGCAGCAACCACGGCAGCCGCGTCGATCTGCAGGGCTGGTACCGGGGCATCGCCAGCCTGGGCCACTCCACGGCGGTCGACAGCTACTGCCCCTCGCCCGACCTCTTCTTCCCCGACGCCGACCCCAACCAGGCCTACACCACAGGCTTCAGCGGCACCTCGGGGGCCTCGCCGCTCGTGACGGCGGTGGTGGCCGCCGCGCAGGGGGTCGCCCTCGAGACCCGCGGTGAGCCCTGGGACCCGATGGACCTGCGCGCGTCGCTCGCGTCGACGGGCGCCGCCCAGCAGGGCGACGAGATCATCGGCCCGCAGCCCGATCTTCGTGCCTGGCTGTGGACCTGGGGCGCGAAGTAGCCCCGACAGGGCCGCCCGGCCGGTTAGGCGACTGCTGGCGGGTATTGTCAAGCTGGTGCTGGCCCCGGCCTTCAAAGCCGGTGGGGCGCGTCGAGAGGCGTTGCTCGGTGTGTTCGATTCGCATTACCCGCCGCCACCTCTCCGCTGGTCCGACCGCCCAGCGCGCGCCTCCGCGGACGGACGGGCTCAACGGCCCGCCCCGCGCGCCCGGTTGAAGCAGCCCCGGCTCGGCGCCCCGCCACCGCACCCCGTGGCCCGGAGGGTCGAGGCCCCCGCGCACAGGATAGTCCTCGCACATGATCGAGACCCGCAGCACGACCTCCGCCGAAGACCGCGCCATCCTCGTCGGCCTCTACCCCCTCGACGCCCCCCTCTCGC
This sequence comes from Myxococcota bacterium, assembly GCA_040264415.1. Lineage (GTDB taxonomy): Bacteria > Myxococcota_A > UBA796 > UBA796 > UBA2385 > M30B51. Next base: position 1,342 of record JBDQIL010000950.1, on the reverse strand, counting down.
CCGACCGCAGCCTCGCCGAGCTCGCCAGCCTCGTCTCGGCCGCACACGGCCGCGCCGTGGGGCAGGTGATTCAGCGGCGGGGGCTCAGCCAGGGCGAGTGGGAGCACCGCCCGGTCGATCCCTCGACCTACATCGGCAAGGGCAAGGTCGAAGACGTCGCCTTTGAGATCGCCCAGCAAGACGCCAACCTCGTGGTCTTCGACAACGAGCTGTCGCCGGCCCAGATCCGGGTCCTCGAGCGGCGCCTGAAGTGCCGCGTCATCGACCGGAGCGAGCTCATCCTCGACATCTTCGCCTCCCGGGCCCGCACCCGCGAGGCCATGCTGCAGGTGGAGCTGGCCCAGCTGCAGTACACCGCCCCCCGGCTGCGCGGCATGTGGTCGCACCTCGAGCGCCAGGCCGGCGGCGGCGGCGGCAAGTCGGGCGGCATCGGCACCCGCGGGCCGGGCGAGCAGCAGATCGAGATCGACCGCCGCATCGTGCAGAAGCGCATCGCGCTGCTCAAGGGCGAGCTCGAGCAGGTGCTGGTGCGACGAGAGCGCCAGGTGGCCGCCCGCAACGGCCGGGTCTGGACCGTCGGGCTCGTGGGCTACACCAACGCCGGCAAGTCCACCCTGCTCAACACGCTGACCAACGCAGGCGCCTACGCCGCCGACCAGCTGTTCGCGACCCTCGACACCGTGAGCCGGCGATGGGCCGTGCGGCCCGGCGTCGACATCCCGGTGTCCGACACGGTGGGCTTCGTGCGCAACCTGCCCCACCACCTCGTCGCGTCGTTCCGCTCCACCCTCGCCGAGGCCCTGCACGCCGACCTGCTGCTGCATGTGGTGGACGCGTCGCACCCCGAGGCCGAGAGCCAGGTCGCGGCGGTCCACGCCGTGCTCACCGAGCTCGAGGTCGAGCTCGACCAGGTGCTCGGCGTGCTCAACAAGGTCGATCAGGTGGACGACCCGGCCGTGCTGTCGGTGCTGCGCGGGGCCTTCTCGCAGTCGGTCGCCATCAGCGCGGTCACCGGCGAGGGCCTCGGCCCGCTCGCCGACGCCGTGGTCGCCCGCCGCAGCGGCGACTGGACCGAGCTTCAGCTGCACGTGCCGCACGACCAAGCCCGCCTCGCGGCGCTGGTGCACGAGCACGGGGAGGTGCTCCAGGGCAGCTGGGAGGACGATGGCTGGCACGCCCGGGTGAGCCTCCCAAAGGCGGTGGTCTGGCAGGTGGAGGGCTGCGTGACCCACGGCGAAGACCCGATCCTGGCCGGGGCGAGCGCGAGCTGACCGAGCCCATGTGGCAGGGGGGGGCGCCGGGGGCGTTCGCTCCCTGCGCATTGCCGACGATGGCCCCGTGC
>JBDQIL010000949.1:0-2693 GCA_040264415.1 Myxococcota bacterium | reverse complement strand
TCCCGTCTCCTCTACCGCCTGCGCCTGGTGTGACCCCTGGAGGTCTCGATGCTCTGCCGCTCCGTCCACACCCTGCTCGACCTGTCCACCGCGGTCACCACGACCACCGAGGGCACGTCGTACAAGATCCGCGGCCGCCACGACGACACCGCCGACGCCAGCCAGCCCTTCCACGCCGTCTTCGAGCTCACCGCCGCGGACGGCACAAGCCCGACCCTCGACGCCACCGTCGAGACGTCGTGGGACGGCGACACCTGGCACACCGTCGCGTCGATGACGCAGCTCGCGGGCGCGGGCAGCAAGAACCAGATCGTGACCGCGAATGTGCTCGGGCTCTACGTCCGCGGCCTGGTCACGCCCGGCGGCACCGCCAATCCCAGCGTCACCGGCACGCTCCGCCTGGTCTCGGGGGCCGGCTTCCAGTGCGAGGCGGCCTGATGGTTGCACCCACGCCGCTGGCCCTCTCAGCCCGGCCGCTCGCCATCGAGCTGCGCATCACCAAGTCCGAGGTGGGCTTCGTGGAGCTGCTCAACTGGCTGGCGCGGCACAACGCGCGGCTGCTGGCCGAGCGACCGGACCTGCCGGGGCTCTACGACAGCGGCGTGGTCTACGAGCGCGAGACCACCGAGGTCTGGTGCGACTACCTGTCGATGCTGGAGCAGGGCCACGAGGACTGCGACGGTCTGGCATCGGCGCGCGCGGGTGAGCTGATGGCGCGCGGCCACATGGCCATGAGCCCGGCCGACGGCGGGTTTGCGCTCTCGCAGCAGACTCGTTCCGAGAGCATCGACGCCTGGGTCATCCTGCGCACCCGCGGCGAGCGCGGCTTCCCCAACCTCTACCACTGCCTCGTGCTCTACCGGCTCTGGGACGCCTCCCGAGGAACGTGGACCTGGTGGCGCGACGACCCGTCGGCGCGACTCGGCATGTACCCAGAAGGCCGGCGACACCCCTACAACCGCGGCCAGGCCGCCCCCTTGCCCGATGGGCTCGCGGTGGCGGGCGTGGACCGCCGTCGATCCCGACGCCCTCGGCCCGCCCCCCGGAGTCGAGCACGCCACCACCGCCGCGCGCTGGCTCGGTGAGGAGACCGCCATGTCCAAGGCCGTCCGCAAGTACCGCCGGAACAAGCGCCGCAACCAGCGGCGGTCCCGGCGCGACTACAACAAGAACCTGAAGAGCAAGGGCTACTCGTGGGGCCAGCGGCGTCGCATGGTGCGCAACCGGCGGCGCTACGACCGCAACGCCCGCAAGGGTGGTGTGGCCAAGCGGCGCATGCGGGAGCTCGACCACAACGTCGAGTCGCCGCGGGAGCGCCGGCAGCTCGCCCAGCGGCGGGGTGGCCGGGGTGGGGCACCGCCTCCGCCGCCCGCGCCTCCGCGCGCGGCCTCCCCGGCCTGGCCGCCGGCTCCGCGCTGGGGGCCGCAGTCGAGGGCGATGATCCCGACCCGGGCTCGCCCGATGGCTCCGTACCGCGAGACGTCGCGGGGGCCGTCGATGGTCCAGGCGCGGCCGGGGCCCACCGTCGTGCCGGCCTGGGACGTGCCCGAGCGCGCGCTGGAGGCGGACAGTTACGACCCCTACGACCCCTACGACCCCTACGAGCCAACCGACCCGTACGTGGACGCCATGGAGAACGCGGTCCTCATCGACGAGGGCTACTGGGACAACGACCCGGTGGAGTACGACTACGACGTGGCCGACGTGGCCGGGGAGATCGCCGGGCTCGCGTACTCCGCGCTGTCGGGCGGCCACATCGGGGCCGATGCCGACGTCGAGTCGCTCATCGACGACGTGGGCCTGCGGCTGCTGGCCGAGATCAAGCTCTACGCGGTCGCGGACGGCTGGACCCCGCGCGAGCTGGAGCACGAGGCGGCCAAGGTCATCGACGCCACCAACGCCGTCGAGCAGGCCGTCGAGGTCTCGGGCGGTCTGGACGGCATCGGCGCGGCGGCCGCGCTCATGGCCATCCCGGCGCTGGCCACGCTCGCCAAGCCCTTCCTCGAGGCGAAGGTCAAAGCCAACGAGCGGCGCGCGTCCCGAGGCGGACGGCGTGGCGACCGGCGGCGGAAGCGCCAGGAGCGGCGGGCGAACGACCTCGAGGAGCGCATCCACGAGCTGGAGCGCCTCGGCCCCGGCTCGGGCGTGCTCGACATCGACACGGAAGGCTGGGGACCGTCGGCCAAGTCCGACAACGTGCTGGTGCGCGCCCGTCACGGCAAGCGCGCGGCCCTGGCGAGCCTGGGCAGCGGCTATTACCTCGTGCGCGAGGTGGGCCCCGACGAGCCCCAGGCGGCCGTGCAGACCGAGATGTCGCGCGTGGCCGCGCTGGCCACCCCCGCGCTGTCGGCCATCCAGGCCGTGAGCGGCGACCTGTACCCGCGGTGTCGGTGCCAGGGAGGCAACCATGGCTGAGCTGGAGCCCCAGTGGGTCGGGTCGGTGCGAACCTGGTGGGAGAAGCTGCTCGGGCCGCTGCTCACCGCGATGGTCGCCGAGGTGCGGACGAAGGCCGGCAACTCGGCGCTGGCCGAGACGGCCTACGGCGGCACGGTGCGGCGCTTCGAGGCGGAGCTGGCCGCGTTGGAGGCCGACGTGACGGCCTTCCAGGCCCAGGCCATGGGGACCGAGTGGGCACCCTACGCGGGCCGTGCGGCCGAGATCCTGGGCAACATCCGGGGCCAGTGGCGTGACC
>JBDQIL010000948.1:0-2698 GCA_040264415.1 Myxococcota bacterium | reverse complement strand
GTGCGCATGTCACTCACCTTCGGGCTGGGGCTGGTCGGCGGCGTCGCCGTCCGAGGGGTCTGCGGCGGGCGGGGTCACGTGCAGCACGACCCGGTTGCCGGGCTCGAGCACGGCCTTCGCGGCGGCGTGGGCCGAGGCGGGCGTGACCGCCAGGAAGCGGGCGAGGTCTTCGTTGATGAAGTCGGGGCGCCCCACCAGCGTGTTGTAGGACGAGAGCTGGTTGGCCTTCTGCGAGATGCTCTGCAAGCTCTGGTAGAAGTTGACCTCCCAGGTGGTGCGCGCGATGGCGACCTCGTCGTCGGTGGGACCAGTCTCTCGCAGCTCGGCGAGCACCGCGTCGATCTCGGCGACCAGCTCGTCGGTGGTGTGGCCCTCGGCGGCCGTGGCCTCGATGATGAACTGGCCCTGCAGGTAGGCGCTGTACTGGTAGGCCTCGATGTCTTTCGCGATCTGCTTCTCTTTCACCAGCCGCTTGTAGAGCCGGCTGTCCTTGCCCGACGCGAGCACGCCGCTCACCACGTCCATGTCGGCGTCGCCGTCGGCGTAGAGCTTGGGGCTGAGCCAGGCGATCCAGACCTTGTCGTGGGGCACCTGGTCGGTCTTGCGCACCACCGTCTCGCCGCTGAGGGTGGCCGGCGCGTCGGTGACCGGCGTGGGCTGCTCGCCCCGCGGGATCTCACCGAAGTACGCCTCGACCAGGGCCCGGGCTTCGGCGTCGTCGAAGTCGCCGGCGATGGTCAGGGTGGCGTTGTTGGGCACGTACCAGGTGGAGAAGAACTCCTTGGTGTCGTCGAGGGTGGCCGCCATCAGGTCTTCGTGCTTGCCGATGGTGGGCACGTGGTAGGGGTGGCTCTCGGGGTAGAGGTTCTCGAAGAGCCACACCCAGACCATGCCGTAGGGGCGGTTCTCGTAGCGCTGGCGGCGCTCGTTTCGCACCACGTCCTGCTGGTTCTTCAAGCGCTCTTCGGTGAGCGCGGGCAGCAGCCAGCCCATGCGGTCGCTCTCCATGAAGAGCGCGAGGGGCAGCTGCTCGGCCGGCACACCCTCGAAGTAGTTGGTGCGGTCGAAGTTGGTGGTGCCGTTGATGCGGGCGCCCACCGCCTGCAGCGGCTTGAAGTAGTCGTCGTTGTAGTTCTCGGAGCCCTGGAACATCAGGTGCTCGAAGAGGTGTGCGAAGCCGGTACGGCCGGGCTTCTCGTCTTTCGAGCCCACCGCGTACCAGAGGTTGACCCACACGAACGGCACCGAGTCGTCGGGCGCGAGGATGATGTCGAGGCCGTTGCTGAGCTCGTACTTGGTGTGCGGGATCGAGACGTCGGGTGCCGACACCTCGGGCGCGGCGGCGGGCGCCGGCGGCGGTTCTTTGGGGCCGCAGCCGGTGACGGCCAGCGGGAGGAGGGCCGCGAGGGCGGCCCGGCCAAGCAGCGACATGGAGCGCTCCGGGTCGGGTTCGGGTTCGGTCGGTGCGTGGCGCTATCGCGTGGGGCCGTCGCCGTCGCGCGGCGGACCGGGCGCGCCGCTACGCGCGCCAGCGGCCGAGGCGGATCCAGGCCACCACGTCGCACAGCATGCGGGTGAAGGACGGCGCGACGAAGAGCACCGACTGGTAGGTGGTGGGGTCGTAGGGGGTCTGGGCGATCTGGTCGAGATCCCAACGCTGCAGCGCAGCATGTTGGGCGTAGCCGGTGAGCTCGCCGACGCTGCTGAGCAGGCCCGCGCCGAAGGCCTTGGGCGCGCCGTCCTCCTCCACCAGGCCGAATTCGAGGGTGTACCAGTAGACCCGCTCGATGCGCTTCATCTCCTCTTCGGAGGCCACGTCGGCGGCCTGACCCACGAGCCCGTTGAGCTCGGCGATGCCCGGGTGCACCAGGGTCGCGGCGTGGCCGATGAGCTCGTGCAGGACGTCGGGCTCGGGGGTGTAGTGGGGGCGGCTGTGGTGGCGCACATATTGGGTGGACAGGAACACCCTGCGGCCGAGGTAGCGCAGGAAGGTGCGCGCGGTCACCAGCCCGGCGACGGGCTCCATCCGAAAGCCGGAGACCGCCTCGAGGCGCGGGTTCAGGTCGGAGAGCTGCGGGATGCGGTCGTCAGCGAGCGGCAGCACGTCTTGCAGCTCGCGCACCTCCCGGCAGGCGCCGGCGCGCTGGGCGGCCGCGAGCGAGGCCCGCACCCGGGCCCAGACGGCGTGCTCGGCGGGCGCGTACGGCGCGTCGGGGACCGGGTCGCCGCTGCGGTAGTCGAGGGCGATCCGGGCGATGGTGTCGCGGCGCGATCGGTAGGTGGCGTCGGAGAAGCCGGGGTGGTCGGGGCTCAGCGCCACGAGGTCGGACGCGCCGCCGGCGTGTCGGGCGAAGAGGGGGAGGGGACGCACGGGGCCTCCGGGCGAGCGCACGAGGGGCCAACCCCCTAGCGGGTCCGAGGCGTCCACGGGCGTCCGGGGGGAATGTTGCGATGCAGCATATCGGGGGCTACACTCATGCCGCATCGCAGCACAATGGAGCAGCCATGAACGGTTCGCCTTGGGCCTGGGGCCTCTTCGCCGTCTACCTCGGGGTCACCTCATGGCTGGCGTGGCGGGGCGGCCGCCGGTCGGGCGGCAGCACCCGCGGCTTCGCCATCGGGAGCGGCCGGATGAGCCCCTGGGTGGCCGGCATGACCCTGGGCGCCTGCCTGGCCTCGAGCGCCACCTTCGTGCTCT
>JBDQIL010000947.1:0-2703 GCA_040264415.1 Myxococcota bacterium | reverse complement strand
GCGTGGCAAGTCGAAGGGGCGGGGCAAGCGGTCGCGCGGCGGGCTGTTGGCCCGGCTCGGCCGCTTCACGCTGAAGTGGACCGCTGCGGTCGCCCTGGGCGCGACCGCGGGCGGCGCCGCGTTGACCTGGGCGCTCTACGAGCAGGCGCGGGTCGACATCGACGCGCGCCTGTCGGGCGCGGTCTGGCAGGCCTCGGGCCGGGTGATGAGCGCGCCCATGGAGGTCTGGCCCGGGCTGCGGCTCGCGCCGGGAGACCTGGCCGATGATCTGGTGGCCGCGGGCTACGCGCGCGTCGAGCGCGCGACGGGCCCCGGTGACCTCCAGGTGGCCGCGCGAGATCTGCTCGTGAACGTGCCTGCCGCGTCGGGGCCGGGCTGGTCGGTGCCCGCCGGCGAGGTCCACGTGAGCTTCTCGGGAGGCCGGGTGTCGGCCGTGAGCCCACGCTCCAGGGCGGTCTTCGCGCCGGTCCAGCTCCACGAGCTGCGGGGAGCCGACAACGAGAGCCGCCGCCCCGTGACCCTCGACGGCTTGCCGGCCCACGTGCCCCAGACGGTCCTCGCGATGGAGGACGCCCGCTTCTACGACCACGAGGGCCTCGACCCCATCGGGATCCTGCGCGCGGTGGTCATGAACAACCTGACCGACCGGCCGCTGCAAGGCGGCAGCACCCTCACGCAGCAGCTGGTCAAGAACCTCTTCCTCACCCAGGAGCGCACCTACGCGCGCAAGGGTCGAGAGGCGCTGCTCGCGGTGGCGCTCGAGCGCACCCGCACCAAGGACGAGATCCTCGAGCTGTACCTCAACGAGATCTACCTGGGCCAGGCCGGGGGGGCGTCGGTCTGTGGGGTCGACCAGGCGGCCCGCGTCTGGTTCGGGAAGCCCGCCGCGCGCTTGACCGTCGGAGAGGCGGCCACCTTGGCCGGCGTGGTGTCGGCGCCCAACCGCTACGCGCCGCTGCGCCATCCCGAGGCGGCCCGCGAGCGCCGGGACCTCGTGCTCGACCGCATGGTCGAGGTGGGCACCCTCTCGGCCGAGGCCGCCGCCGCGGAGAAGGGGCGCGCGCTCGAGGTGCACCCGTCTGCTGGGCAGCGCCGGGCGCCCTGGGTGGTCGATGCGGCGCTCGAGACCATCGAGGACGCCCTGGGCGACGGCGGGGCGGCCCGCGGCGTCGTGGTGCACACCACCTTGCAGCCCGCGCTCCAGCGGATCGCCGAGCAGGTGGTGGCCGAGGGCGCCGCCGAGCTCGACGCTGCCCACCCCAACGCCCGTGGCGCGCAGATCGCCCTGGCCGTGGTGCGGGTTCGGGACGGGGCCGTGGTGGCCCTGGTGGGGGGGCGCGACTACACGAAGAGCCAGTTCAACCGTGCGGTCTACGCCAAGCGCCAGGTGGGCTCCACCGTCAAGCCCTTCACCTACCTCGCCGCCTTCGAGGACGAGCCGGGCTTCGCCGCCACCACGCTGATCCCCGATGAGCCCATCGAACGGCGGGTCGACGGAAAGGTCTGGTCGCCCAAGAACTACGACGGGCGCTACCTGGGCGAGGTGACCGCCCGACAGGCGCTGGCCACGTCGCGCAATGTCCCGGCGGTGCTGGTCGCGGAGCAGGTGGGCATGCGCCGCCTGCGAGACCTGTGGCAGTCGCTCGGGCTGTCTGGGGCCACCGCCAACCCGGCGGCGGCGCTCGGCAGCTTCGAGGCGACCCCCGTGGAGCTGGCCGGGGCGTATACGGTCTTCGCCGGCGCCGGACGCTGGAGCCGACCCAGCTTGGTGCGGGCGGCCGAAGATCCCAAGGGCGGACTGCTCTGGAATGAGGAGCCGGTCGTGGCGCGTCGCGCGGGGGCTGCGCCGACCTTCCTCGCCACCGATCTGCTGCAGGCGGTGATGAGCGAAGGCACGGGGCGAAAGGCCGCCACCTTCGGGGTCACCGGGGCGGTCGGCGGCAAGTCGGGGACCACCGATGGCGCCCGGGACGCCTGGTTCGTCGGCGTGACGCCGGAGCTCGCCATCGCCGTGTGGGTGGGCTTCGACAAGGGGCGGCCGGTGGGGCTCACGGGCTCACAGGCGGCCCTCCCCACCTTCGCTCGCTTCGTCGCGGCGAGCGGCACCACCCGCGGCGCCTTCGCGGCGCCCGCTGGGGTGGTCCAGGCGGCGGTGTGCGCCGAGAGCCTCCAGGTCGCCGAGGCCAGCTGCCCCGAGACCACCACCTCGTGGTTCCTCGAGGGGGCCGCGCCCGACGGGGGCTGCCCCATCCACGGGGGCCCGCTCGACAACACGGCGGACGTGCTGTCGAGCGCTTGGGACCGGGTCAAGGAGCAGGTCGGCGGCAAGAAGGAGCGCCGCCCCCGCAAGCGCCTGTTCGGGCGCCGGCGCTGACGCCCTACTTGACCTCGAGCAGATCGACGTCGAAGACCAGCATGCCGGCGGGCTTGCCCGGCCGGTTGGCGTAGGCCAGGTCGACCGGGATCCAGAAGCGGTACGAGTCGCCCGGGCTCATGAGCTGCAGGCCCTCGGTCCAGCCGGGGATGACGGCGTTCAGCGGGAAGGTCGCGGGCTTTCCGCGCGACACGGAGCTGTCGAACATCTTGCCGTCGGTGGTCCAGCCCGAGTAGTGCACCTTGACCTGCGAGGTGGGGCCGGGCTTGGCGCCAGCGCCGTCGCCGGCCTTGAGCACCTTGTAGGCGAGGCCAGTGGCGGTCTTCTTG
>JBDQIL010000946.1:0-2709 GCA_040264415.1 Myxococcota bacterium | reverse complement strand
CCCCTCTGATCTCCAGCGATGCGCTCGCAGAGGAGGGCGTCGAGCCGCTGCCCCAGCCGGCGGCGCTCCCCGCGGCCCCCTCGTGGGTCACCTACACGGTGGAGAAGGGCGACACCCTCGGCCGCATCCTCCCTGGGTTCGGGATGCCCACCCACGCCGTGCACCGGGCGGCCAAGGCGCACCACGACCTCGCCCAGCTGCGGGCCGGGGCGGTCTTCGAGTTCCTGGTGCTGCCCGACGGCAGCCCGGCCCTCGCGCTCCGCACCAAGATCGGCGCCGACCGCACCCTCATCGTGGAGCGCATCGAGGAGATCTCGGAGGAGACCGGCGAGACGGAGACCTCGTGGGGCGCCTCGATCGACGAGATCATCTACGAGAAGCGGGTCGGTGTCCGCGAGTTCGTCGTGCAGAGTACGCTGTGGGGGGCGGCCGTGACCGCTGGCCTGCGGCCGTCCGACATCGTCGGCCTCGCCGACGTCTACCGCTACGACCTCGACTTCAACAGCGAGATCCGCGCCGGCGCGCGGGCCAGCATGGTGGTCGAGGAGCTGTGGCTGAACGACAGCTTCGTGCGCCTCGGCGCCCCGCTCGCGGTGCGCCTGGAGAACTCCGGCAAGGAGTACATGGCCATTCGCTTCGAAGACGGAGACCGAGACGCCGGCTACTACGACGCCGACGGTCGCGCGCGCAAGAAGCCCTTCCTGCGCTCGCCGCTCCGCTTCAGCCGCGTGACCTCGGGCTTCAACAAGAACCGCTACCACCCGGTCCTCAAGAAGCGGCGCCCCCACTACGGCGTCGACTTCGGCGCCCCCAAGGGCACCCCCGTCTACGCGGTGGGCGCCGGCAAGGTGACCACGGCGCGGGTCAACGGCGGCCACGGGCGCTTCGTCAAGATCGACCACAGCGGCCCCTACGAGACCTCCTACAGCCACCTGAGCCGCATCTCGGTGCGCGCAGGCCAGCGCATCAAGCAAGGCCAGATCATCGGCTACGTGGGCAGCACCGGACTCGCGACCGGCCCACACCTGCACTACCAGTTCTGGAAGAACGGCAAGTACGTCAACCCGCTCACCGTCAAGCTCCCCAACGACGGCGCCGAGGACGTGAAGGACCGCACCGGCTTCGGCGCTTGGCGTGACGGGCTCCTGGCCCAGCTCGACGCTTCCGGTGACGGCGAGCTGTCGGCCGGCGTCGCCGTGGCCGACGCCAGCGAGTAGCGCGGGGCCGCGCCCCGCGGGCTACCCTCCAAAGCATGGTCGCAACGACGCTGCTCCTGCTGCTCGCCGGGTCCGCGTGGGCGGCCCCCCGCCACTCGGTCCCAGTCTGGGTCGAGGTAGACGACCGCGCTGCGGTGGGCCGCGCCCAGTCTGCCGGGCTCGGCTTCCTCGAGTCGTCGCGGGTCGATGACGCCGGGCGTCGCTGGCTGCTCTTCGAGGCACCAGAGCGCGGCACCGACGCCATCGACCAGGTCGGTCTGCGGTGGTCGGCGGCGCCCCCCCTGCGCTACGCCACCGCCCCCGGCTACCACAGCCAGACGAGATGGTGGCCGCGCTCGACGCGCTAGCAGCCGAGGCCCCCTCGCTGGCCCGACGGATCGACCTCGGTGAGAGCGTGGATGGCCGCCCCTTGGTGGGCTTGCGGCTGGGCGCCACCGACGCCCCGGCGGTCCGGTGGCGGGTGCTCGCGGCCCACCATGGCGACGAGCTGCCCTCTGGCGAGCTCGCGCTGGCGGTGGCCCGAGACCTGATCGATCGCTACGGCGACGATCCCGACGTCACCACCCTCCTCGACCGCGACGCGGTGTGGGTGGTGCCCCACGTCAACCCAGACGGCGTGGCCGACATCACGCGCGTCAACGCGCGAGGCGTCGACCTCAACCGCAACTATGGCTTCGAGTGGAGCGCTGCCGAGAGCCGCTCGGGCGACGCCCCCTTCAGTGAGCCCGAGGCCCGCGCGGTGCAGGCGCTGTCCGACCATGTCGCCTTCGGCGCCGGCCTCAGCCTGCACGCGGGGGCCACCAACCTCGGCTGGGTCTGGAACTACAGCTACGCGGCCCCGCCAGACGAACCGCTGGTCGCGGCCATGGCCGATCGCTACGCCGACGCCTGCGCGCAGCGAGGCTTCTGGGTGACCAACGGGGCCGACTGGTACCCCACCCGCGGCGACACGAACGACTGGAGCTACGGCCGCCACGGCACCCTCGACTTCACGCTCGAGGTGTCGACCGACAAGCAGCCCGACGCCGACGCGCTGCCGGGGATCATCGAGGACCACACGGAGGCCGTGCGCGCCTGGCTGCTGTGGCCCGACGCCGTCGCCGGGCTCGTGGTCGACGCCGAGACCGGGCGCCCCCTGCCGGCCACCGTCCAGCTCGACGGCCAACAGCCGCTCGTGGCCGGCCTCGACGGCCGCTTCGGGCGCCCGGTCGATGGGCCGGGGCCCCGCACCGCGACCGTCACAGCGCCGGGCTTCGCAGCGGCGGCCGTCACGCTGAACCCGGGGGCGCCCGCCACGGTCGCCCTCGACGGCTGGGCCCTGACCGCAGCGACACCCGAGCCCGCCATCCTGTCTCGGGGTGGCGACGGGTGCTTCTCTCTGGCGGACGCGAGCCCCGCGCGCGCCTGGCTGACCCGCCCGGGCCACGCCCCGGTCGACCTCACCGCTGCGGACTGCGGCTGGCAGGCGCCGCTCACCGCCATGGCCGCTGGG
>JBDQIL010000945.1:0-2711 GCA_040264415.1 Myxococcota bacterium | reverse complement strand
GTGCTGATGTGGTGCACCGACCTCATCTTGAGCCTGCCCCGGCTGGTGCTGCTGCTGGCCATCGTGGGCCTGTTCCAGGCCGCCGGCGCCCAGTCGCTGTTTCTGTTGGTGGTCGTGCTCGGCCTCACCGGCTGGATGGGCATCGCCCGCATCGTGCGCAGCCAGGTGCTCTCGCTGAAAGAGCAGGAGTTCGTGCAGGCCTCCAAGGCCTTGGGCCTGTCGGACGCGCGCATCATCGTGCGGCACCTCGTGCCCAACACGCTCGCGCCCATCATCGTCTACGCCTCGCTGGCCATCGGCTCGACCATCCTGGTCGAGGCCGGGTTGAGCTTCCTGGGCTTGGGCGTGCCGCCCCCCACCGCGACCTGGGGCAGCATCGTCAACGACGGGCGCGAGTACCTGCGCACCGCGCCCTGGATCACCGTGTTCCCGGGCCTCATGATCGTGATCGCCGTGATGAGCTTCAACCTGCTTGGAGACGGGCTGCGCGACGCGCTCGATCCCAAGCTGCGTGGCAGGGAGTAATCGACATGTCTGGTGAAACGCCGATCCTCGAGATCGAGAACATGCGGACGTACTTCCACACCGACGACGGCATCGTCAAAGCGGTGGACGGCATCAGCATGACGGCCTTCCCGGGTGAGACCCTGGGCATCGTGGGCGAGTCCGGGTCGGGCAAGTCGGTCACCAGCTACACCGTGATGAAGCTGCTGCCCGAGCTGTCGGCCCGCGTGAAGGCCGACAAGGTGAGCTTCTTGGGCCGCGACCTGCTGTCGATGACCGCCCGCGACATGACCAAGATCCGTGGCAAAGACATGGCCATGATCTTCCAAGAGCCCATGTCGAGCCTCAACCCCGTGTTTCGGGTGGGCGACCAGGTGGCCGAGGCCATCCGGCAGCACGAGGAGGTCACCAAGGAAGAGGCCCGAAAGCGCGCCATCGAGCTGTTCCGCGAGGTCGGCATCCCCGACCCCGAGGAGCGCGTCGATATGTACCCCCACGAGATGTCGGGCGGCCAGAAGCAGCGCGTGGTCATCGCCATGGCGCTGTCGTGCAACCCGAAGCTGCTCATCGCCGACGAGCCCACCACGGCCCTCGACGTGACCATCCAGGCGCAGATCCTCGACCTGCTGCGGGGTCTCCGCGACAACCGCGGCATGGCCGTGCTCTTCATCACCCACGACCTGGGCGTCATCGCGGAGATCGCCGACAAGGTGGCGGTGATGTTCCGCGGCAAGGTGGTCGAGTACGGCCCGGTGATCGACATCTTCGCGAACCCGCAGCACCCATACACCAAGGGGCTGCTCAACTGCCGCCCGCGGCTCGACACGCCCTACAAGATCCTGCCCACCGTCGCCGACTTCCTCGACTACTGGACCGAAGACGGCGAGCTGCAGATGTCCGAGAAGGCGATGGGCGACACGCGGCTGCAAGAGCTCATGCACACCGGCCGCGACAAGATGGTCGAGGGCGAGGGCGCCCCGGTGCTGACGGTCGAAGACCTGAAGGTGTGGTTCCCCATCAAGAAGGGCGTGTTCCGGCGCACGGTCGACCACGTCAAGGCCGTAGACGGCATCTCCTTCGACGTGTGGGAGGGCCAGACGCTGGGCCTGGTGGGCGAGTCGGGCTGCGGCAAGACCACGACGGGCCGCGCCATCCTGCGGCTGGTCGAGCCCACCGCGGGCAAGGTGGTCTTCCAGGGCAAGGACCTGCGGTCCCTCGACGCCAACGACATGCGCGAGGTGCGGCGCGACCTGCAGATCATCTTCCAGGACCCCTACAGCTCGCTCAACCCGCGCATGACGGTGGAGGCGACCATCACCGAGCCGATGGTCATCCACGGCATCGGGTCGAGCGCGGCCGACCGGCGAGAGCGCGCCCAGGCGCTGCTCGAAGAGGTGGGCCTGCCCGGCGATCACCTCAAGCGCTACCCGCACGAGTTCTCGGGTGGCCAGCGCCAGCGCATCTGCATCGCCCGCACCTTGAGCCTCGAGCCCAAGTTCATCATCTGCGACGAGAGCGTCTCGGCCCTCGACGTGTCGGTGCAGGCCCAGGTGCTCAACCTGCTGAAGGAGCTGCAGGAGAAGCGCGGTCTGACCTACATCTTCATCAGCCACGACCTGTCGGTGGTGAAGTTCATGTCGGACATCATGTGCGTCATGCAGGCGGGCAAGATCGTCGAAGCCGGGCCGTCGGACGAGATCTACGCCAACCCGCGCGAGGCCTACACCCAAGAGCTGATCTCTGCGATCCCGCGCGACAGCATCGACCACATCCGCATGCGGCAGACGCAGCGGCTCGAGGCCGCCGCGCGACGGGCCGCCGCAGGGGCCTGACGGTCGCAGCAGCTACTGCGCGAGGCCCAGAAACAAGAGCCCCTCGCCGGCCTCGGTGCCCACCTCTGGGGCGCCGACCACCACGTCGGGGAAGCCGTCGCCGCTCACGTCGGCGCCGCCGGCGACCGAGTGGCCCAGCTCGTCTCCGGCGCCCGCGCGAACAACAGCAACACCGGCGCGGCCTACCTGGTGCTGGGCCCGGTGAGCGGCACCGTGTCTCTGGCATCCGGCTCGGGCATCAGCCAGCTCACCGGCGCGGCCGCCGGAGACGAGCTGGGCCACTCGGTCGCCGGCGGCGCCGACGTGAGCGGCGACGGCTTCCCCGACGTGGTGGTCGGCGCCCCAGAGGTGGGCACCGAGGCCGGCGAGGGGCTC
>JBDQIL010000944.1:0-2712 GCA_040264415.1 Myxococcota bacterium | reverse complement strand
CCGGGGGGGCCCGGCCGCGTCGCCGTTGGGGGGAGGAGGATTGGGGCAAGGCGGAGGGGCAGGGCAGGTTACCGGGCGAGCCATGAAGACGCCCACCGGCTGGCCCTCGCCTTCGGCGCGCCCGTGACCCCCGCGCGCTGGGCGGCCGTGGCGGCGGCCGTGGGGCTGGTGGTCGCCCTTCAGCTCCTCGCGGTGCTCAACCCGGCTGTGGCCGAGCTCGACCCGGAGGAGATGTACAACGCTGGGCACGCCTGGGTGTTGGCCGACGGGCACTGGGGGGCGCTCTGGCGCATGCAGTACCGCGAGTTCTGCGGCGGCTGCACGGGCACCGCGCTGCTGGGCGCGCCCCTCTTCATGGCGCTCCCGCCGTCGTGGCTCGTGTGGAAGCTGGTGCCCATCGGCTTCACTGCGCTGCTCATGGGCGCGGGTGTGGTGGCGCTCCTGCGCCGCTCGGGTGCGCCGGCCGCGGTCGCCTTCGCCCTGCTGGTGCTGTTCCCCCCGCGGGCGTGGCTGCACCTCTCTCTTTTGGCCTGGGGCAACCACGTCGAGTGCGGGGTGATGGGCGCGGTGGCCTTGCTGCTCGCCACCCGCGGCGACCGTCGGTCCGCCTTCGCCGCGGGTGTGGTGCTCGGGATCGCGCTCTGGTTCAGCTTCAGCGCCGCCTATGCGGTGGTCGGTGTACCGGTCTGGCTGATGGTGACCGGACGCTGGGGGCAGGCCGCGGCGGTGGTGGCCGGGGTGCCCCTGGGGCTCTTGCCGTGGCTGCTTCGCTATGTCGACACCGGCCTGCACCCCTTCGTGACCATCTACGAGTCGGGGGAGGCCACCCCGCGACTCGCCCGCATCCCCGCCAAGATCGGCACGCTCGTTCGGCCGCGTCAGCTCGTGGCCCTCTTCGGTCTGCCCCAGTCGCTCGCCGGCTGGACGGTCGGTTGGGCCTTCGCCGCGGCGGCCCTCGTGGCGGGGGCGGTCGGCTTGCGACGTCGCGCGCCGCTCGCGGCGGCCCCCCTGGCGCTGCTGGGCATCTGGCTGGCGATCTACGCCGTCGTGCGGTTTCAGGTCTGGGACCCGCCGAGCCCCGAGATCGCGCCGCCCGGCTCGGCCCGCTACGCCGCGCCGATCTACCCCCTGCTGTTCTTGGTGGTGGCCGCCGCGGTGGGAGCGCTGTGGGCGTCGCATCGGCGATGGGCCGTGGGGCTGATGGCGCTCGCGCTGCCCGCCGGGGTCGCCGCCCGACTCGAGGCGCTCTCCGACCCCTTCCCCCGCAGCCAGCTCGCCCGGCGGGTGATGGTGGACGAGGCTCAGTTCACGCCGCAGTTCTCGTACTCCCTCACCCGGTCGGAGCACGGCGACGTGGCGGGGGAGGGGCCGCGGTCTCGGGCGCTCCACGCCGAAGCCCTCGGCTGGCACGACGCCACCGACCTGCTGCAGGATCCGGACGCGCCCGCCTTCCGCCTGCAGCCCGCGCCCACCCTCGATCCGGCGGCCTATGGCCGGGGGGTGGGCGCGGCCCTGGTGCAGGACCGCTACCGGCGCCCCAACCCCGGGCTGCCCGTGCTGGCGAACATCCTGCGCACGCTGCGCGCCTCGGGCCTCGACGCGGCCGCGCATGAGGCCGCCGGAGCCCAGGCGGCCTGGCTGTTGGTGCAGGACGAGGGATCGTGGCTGCCCGAGGGCGTCTCGCTCGACGCGGGTGCCCTCGACTCGGTGCGGGCCGCGGTGGCCGCGTCGCCCCGGGCGGTCGCCGCCCCGGCCTGGGGCGCCGCAGGGCGCGCCTGGGCCAAAGCGGTCACCGGAGACGCCGTGCCCTCGGTCATCTCGGTGCCCGACGGCCCCACGCCGGCGGCCTTCTGGTATGGCCTCGGCCGCGGAGCCGGCGAGGCCTGGGGGCCCGTGGCGGCCGCGCCACGGCCGAGCGGTGACCTCGACACGGCCGCCTTCGCGGCGGGCTACCGGGCGGGCCTCGCCTGCTGCTGGTTGGGGGAGGCGGCCCCGCCCGCGCTCACCGACTGAGCGGCCCGAGACCGGCCAGCAGCCGCACCTGCCGGGTGTGCTCCTCCCAGAGGGGCCAGGCGTCGGCCTCGGCCTGACCGGTCTCGCGGAGCGCAGCGGCGGCCGGCACCCGCACCGACTGAACGGTGCGGCTGGCGACCGCCCGGGCCCCTGGCCAGGGGGGGGCGTCGGCGAGCAGCTGCAGGCTGCGCCGCGAGGCGTGGGCGCCGGAGGGGGAGAAGCCCGCCAGGTCGGTCACACCCTGCACCACCCGCAGGAAGCTGGTGGGGCCGTGCAGGTCGAGCACCCGCACCCGGCGTTCAGACGCCGCGGTGACCGTGGGTTCGCGGCCGCGGCCGGTGGCCGCCCGCCCCAGACGGTAGCGGCGCAAGACCACCTCACCCGGTACCAGTACGGTTATACCGGTGATATTGACGGTGGTTCGATCGTGGATCCGGGTGGCGTCACCGTCGAGGCGCCACGCCGCGCGGTCGGTGACCTCGGCGGTGGCGTCAGACAGCGCACGGAGCACCGTGCGGGGCGTCGCGAGGGCCTTCATGGCGTCGACGCTGGTGACCACGGCCCCGAGCCGGGCGCCACCCCGAACCCGCCTCGCCGCGGCCTCGAGGGGGGCCGGGGCGTCGCCTCGAAGCGCCACCCGCGGGTAGCGCGACAGGGCGATCTGCGCGCCGGTGGCGCGATCCACCTGCAGCGCAGCGG
>JBDQIL010000943.1:0-2722 GCA_040264415.1 Myxococcota bacterium | reverse complement strand
TCTCGCTGAAGCGAGACCTGCTCGATGTGGTGGACCTGCGGGAGGAGACCATTCGCCGGGAGCGCACCGAGCTCCCCGCTCCAGTCTCGCTTCCGAACCACGACGACGAAGAAGAGGAGGACGAAGACCGAGAGACCCTGGCCGACGAGCCGCGCGCGCAGGGCGGCGACGGGCTCGAGCCCCTGGGCGCCGCCGACGTCGAGCCGCTCGACGACGGCCCGGTCGGAGAGTCCAGCGAGGGCCTGATGGAGGCCACCTGGTCGGCCCACGGCGGCGAGACCGTGTCGTTGCTGCCCGGCGCCGGAGTGTCCTTCGACGACGACGCCGGCGACTGGTCCGACTACACCTGGGACGACGAGCCCGATGAGGTCCCCGCCGAGCCCTCGCCTGCGCCGCTCTCCGAGTCCGAGCAGACCACCCGTCCGATCGAGCGCGCCGAGGTCCCGCGGCCGCTGCCCGAGGAGCCGTCGGAGACCCACGAGGTCGCCGCCCCGGTCCCGGCCGACCACACGGGCGACCCCGAGGCCGTGGCCCGCACCGTCGATTCGGTTGAGGGCCCCGACGACGACGCGCTGTTCGGCGGCGGCTCGCCCCAGGGCCCCGACGACGACGCGCTGTTCGGCGGCGGCTCGCCCCAGGGCCCCGACGACGACGCGCTGTTCGGCGGCGGCTCGCCCCAGGGCCCCGACGACACCGCCCCGGGCGCCGACGACGCCTTCTTCAACTTCGACGCCGAGCCCGACGACCTGGCCATGTTCGAAGACCAGGACGTGGTGCGGGGCGGCGGCGCGGGCCAGTTCTCGCTGAAGCGAGACCTGCTCGATGTGGTGGACCTGCGGGAGGAGACCATTCGCCGGGAGCGCACCGAGCTCCCCGCTCCAGTCTCGCTTCCGAACCACGACGACGAAGAAGAGGAGCTGATCCTCGAGGCGATGGGCGCCGAAGACGCCGAGCTCACCGAGGACGACAAGGTGGTCGCGCTGAGCTTCGGCGCGCCGCCCCTCTCCCGCGACGAGATGGAGCACAAGTTCGAGGTCTGCAACAGCGTGCTCGAAGAGATGGCGGCGGCGCTCGACGGCGCCCGCGGGCGTGGCAGCGGGGCCACGTCCGTGCAGCTGCTCCTCGACGGCGCGCCCTCGAGCTTCGCGATCATCTTCCACGGCCTGATGGTCCGCAGCGACGGCACCTTCGACATCGCGTCGGCCGCCGCGAACTTGGCGCGGCGCCCCGAAGGCGAGTGGCGGGCCCTCGCCGATCGCGGGATCATGGACCTCATCGAGCGGTCGCTGTCGATGGCGGTCGAAGAGCTCGGCGACGACGAGATCGACCAACTGCTGCGGAAGATCGCCGGCTACCAGCAGAGGTTGCGCTACTGAGGCCGCTGCTGCTGCTGCTGGCGCTGGCCGGCCTCCCCGCCGCCTCCGCGCCCACCGACCCCGGCGCCGCCGACCCGCTCGCTGGGCCGGGAGACGCGGGCGTCGACGCGCCGTCCTTCGACGAGGGGGGGATCCCGCCGGAGCTCCTCGAGCTGGCCCGGTCGGTGCGCGATCTCCCCCTGGGCGAGCGCATGGCCGCCATCAGCGAGCCGATGATGGGCGCGCCCTACCTGGCCGACGCCATCGGTGAGGGTGTGCCGCCCGATCTCGATCCCCCCGCCCGCTACGACGCCTGGGACTGCCTCACCTTCGTCGAAGAGGTGCTGGCCCTCGCGCTGCCGCCCGATCCAGTGTCGGCCCCGTCGGTGCGCCGCAGCCTGCGCTACGGCGAGCGAGCCCCGGTCTCCTACGAGGACCGCCACCACTTCATGCTGCAACAGTGGGTGCCGCAGGCCATCGCGAATGGGTGGTTGGAGGACATCACGGCCCAGGTGGGGGAGGCCCACCTGCTGCGAAAGACCGTGACGCCCCGCACCTGGGCCCGGTGGCGCAAGCGGTCGCTGTTCGCCCTGCCCGACGCGCGCCTGCCCACGGGTGACTACGCGATGCCGGTGCTCTCGCCGGGTGCCGCCCGTGAGGCCGTCGACCGGATCCCCGACGGCGCCTTGCTGCTGACGGTGCGGCAGTCGCGCGACCACGTCCCCATCGTGGTGACCCACCTCGGCTTCAAGGTGCCCTCCACCCCCGAGGTCCCCCTGATGCGCCACGCCACGCGCATGGGGCGCGAGCCGCGGGTGAGAAATGAGCGGCTCAACTGGTACCTCGAGCACATTCAGTGGTACCACCACTGGCCGGTCGAGGGGATCAGCGTGCTCATGCCGCGCGAATACGGCCCCCGGCGCTCTCGCCTGCAGCCACCCGAGCCGGGCTGACCGCTACCACTGCTCTCGCCAGATGGGGTCGTGGTTCGGAAACATCACGTCCATCTTGTCGCCGTTGGCGATGACCTTGAAGTGTCCGCGGGGCAGGTGCTGCGACAGGGCGCCCTGAACGAGGATGTGCAGCGGCTGCTGGGCCGGGGGACAGTCCACGAAGAGCACCTGCAGGCGCGGGGGCGTGGGCAGGCCCGCGAGGAAGGCGCCCACCTGACCGATGGCGCGCTTGGCCCGGCCCGGCGGCACCTGGTCGAGCACGAGGCGAAAGGGCACGCCGATGGCGGGATCGACCTCGAGGCGGGCGCCGGACTCGAGCGGCAGGTTGTGCGCGCGGCGGGTCACGCCGTCGCGAAACGACAGGCCGCCCCCATCGATGGCCCGCAGGGTGGGCTTGGCGCGCGCGGCCCGGGG
>JBDQIL010000942.1:0-2728 GCA_040264415.1 Myxococcota bacterium | reverse complement strand
CGGGGGACCGGGGGAGCCGACCGAGCAAGCCCCGAAGAGCGGCGTGGTCTGGGAAATGTACAAGAGCAGCTGGTGGCGCATGGCGGGCGCCTATCCCGTCGGGCCCGGCCTCGGGATAGGCGCCCGCCATGCACATCGACCCCAATGAGCTGCGCGGCTCCCACGTCTACCGCCTGATGACCTCTCTCGTGATCCCGCGGCCCATCGCGTGGGTGGGCACCCGGGGGCGCGACGGCCGCGACAACCTGGCGCCGTTCTCCTACTTCATGGCTGTGTCCAGTGCGCCGCCTTCGCTGGCGATCTCGGTGGCGCGCGCCGCCGGCGATGCGCTCAAGGACACCGCCCGCAACATCCTCGAAACGGGTGTCTTCACCGTCTCGATGGTCGATCGGCCCCGCGCCGACGCCATGGTGCAGACCAGCCTCCGCTGGCCCTCCGAGACCTCCGAGTTCGGTCCGGCTGGGCTCACGCCGGTGTCGGGTGACCGGATCGACGCGCCCTACCCAGCTGAAGCGCGGGCATCGATGGAGTGCCGGCTCATCCACACCCATGATCTGGGCTCCGTCCACCTGCTGGTGGGACAGGTGGTGCGCTTCCACATCGACGACGCGCTCATCGTGCCCGGTCGCGACGGGAACCCGCAGATCGACGCGGCCGCCCTCGACGCGGTCGCCCGCCTGGGTGGCGTGCAGTACGCCATGGGGCCCGACATCGTGGCGCTCCCGCCTCCCGCGCTGCGGCCCGAGTCCGCCGGGTGAGGCAGGGTCTGCGCTGGTGTGGCGTGGCGGCGGTCGCTGCGGGGTGCGGGGGCCCCCCCGACGGCGACGCAGCGGCCTACCATTACGCCCTGGTCGAGGCGGATTCGTACCGGCGTTCGGCGGCGGGATGTGCCGCCATCGAGCACGTGACCACCCGCTACGACTGCACCCTGGCGGTTCTCGAGCGGTGGCAGCGGCTCGAAGACGCCGACTGCGCGGCGATCGATGATGGACGCTTGCGGGACGAGTGCCGGTTTCAGCTGGCCGAACGTCGGCTCGCCGCGGGCGATCTGCCCGGGGCCATCGCCTCCTGCGAGCAGACCCGGTACCGCCGCCCCTGCTCGTGGCACCTGGTTCGCGATGTGGCCGAGGCCACCTGGGAGTCCCCCATCCGCGCGGCCGAGGCGGAGGTCGCGCGCTTCGCGACCGCCGCGGCGATCCCCGACGCGGGTCGCCATTTCTGGACCGTCCGGTTTCGCGAGGTGATTGGCCACCGCGTGGTGCTCGACGAGTCGGAGTGCGAGACCCTCGACGACCCGTCTACCTGCAGGGACGCGGTCTACCACCTGGTCCTCGACATGTTGAAGGAGACCGCCGGCAAGGACCCACGCGCCGTCTGCGCCAAGGCGCTCGGTGAGCGCGTCACCCTGGGCGGCGCGCCGGTCTGGCGCGCCGGCCCCATCACGCGGGCGGCCGAGACCCACTGGTTCGATCGCCGCTGTCGGCCCCAGGGGCCGCCCCTCTCGCCTCCGGACGCGGCGTCGCCCGCCCCGGTTCCGGGGTAGAGCGTGGGCGCTGCCCGTGGAGGAGCCGATGCGCCCGACCGTGCCCTTTGCTGCTGCGATCGCCCTTGGCTGCGGGGGGCCCGATCCCGCTGACTCCGGCGCAGCGACCTCGGTCGAGCCGCTGGTGGTGCCCGACGACCCCGGCGCATCCGGCGCGCCCGTCGGCGTGCAGACCCATGAGGTTGACGGCGTGACCCTGGAGGTCTGGTATCCATCGCCCGACGCGGTGGCGGGCCAGGCGACCGAGGCCATCGCGCTCGCCGACTACGTGCCCGCCTCGGTCACCGACGTGCTGGGCGCCGACCTGCCGTTGGGCTCTTGGGACTCGGGGGCGGTGCGCGACGCGCCCGTCCGCGCCGCGGGCGCCGCCTACCCGGTGGTGGTCTTCTCTCACGGCTTCGGCGCGTTTCGCACGCAGAGCACCGACCTCACCGTGCACCTGGCCAGCCGCGGCTACATCGTGGTGGCCGCTGATCACCCAGGTCGCATGCTCGGCGACGTGTTGCCGTGCCTGTTCAGCCCCGCGCTGGAAGGCTGCGATTTGTCGGGGTTCGGCGTCGATCCCGCCCCCGCAGACATCGCGATCGCGCTCGACTGGCTCGAGTCCGGTGCCCCGGGCTCCGACCTCGGGCCCCACCTCGATCTCGACCGGTTGGGCCTCTTCGGGCACTCCGCCGGAGGCGGCACCACCGCCACCCTGGGCCAGAGCGACGATCGCTTCGACGTGCTGGTGCCCATGGCGGGGGCGGGGCCCATCACCCGCGACGTGCCGGTCGTCGTGATCGACGGCACCTGCGACGGCGTGGTCCCGGTGAGCAGCACGACCGAGGCGGCGGCCGGCTCCACCGACGCCACGCTGGTTCACCTCCTGGGTGCGGGGCACCTGGCCTTCGCCGACCTGTGCGCAATCGATCTGGGCGCCCTGGCTGCCGACGTGCTCGCCCCCCGAGACGACATCAACGAGACGCTGCTGCCCCAGCTCACGGCGCTCGGCACCGACGGCTGCCCGGGGTACCCGCCCACGGTCGACCGGCCCGAGTGCGCCGATGCGTGGATGGATCTCGATGTGTCCGCGCCCATCGTGCGGCACCTCGTGGCCGCCGCCTTCGACACCCACCTCAAGGGCGTCGGGCCCGGCGTCGAGGCCGCCCCCTTCGCTGAGATCGAGGTCGTGCCGGGTGATTG
>JBDQIL010000941.1:0-2730 GCA_040264415.1 Myxococcota bacterium | reverse complement strand
GTCGTGTTCGGCGTCCTGATCGGCGCGGTGATGACCGCCGCCTTCGTCTACGTGGCCTTGAAGCTCGGCTTCACGCTGCCCGGCTCGACCGTCGCCGCGATCCTCGGCTTCGCCGTGCTCCGCGGCCTGTTGCGCAAGGGCTCCATCGTCGAGAACAACATCAACCAGACGGTCGCCTCGGGGGTAAACAACGCCGCGTCGGGCGTGGCCTTCACGCTGCCCGCCCTGTTCATCCTGGGCGCCGACTTCTCCCCCGTGCCGGTCATGCTGTCGGCCATCGCGGGCTCGTTCTTGGGCATCGTCGTGATCATCCCGCTCCGCAAGCAGATGATCGAGTTCGAGCGCCTGCGCTTCCCCAGCGGCATCGCAGTGGCCAGCCTGCTCAAGAGCCCCGGCGCGGGCAAGCGGCAAGCCATGCTGCTCGCCGGCGGCTTCGGCGTGGCGGCCACCCTCCACGCGCTCACCGGCACCGGCGTGCTGCCCGAAGAGGTCGGGGTCAACCACCTGCTGGGCGTGCCCGAGTACGTGCCGCTGGCCCTCTCCATCAGCTTCGCCAGCCTGGGCGCCGGCCTGCTGTCGGGCAAGGGCGGGCTGCCCTTCGTCTTCGGCGGCATGCTCGCCTGGTACGTCATCGCCCCCATCGCCGTGGGCACCGGCATGGTGCCGTCGCCAGCCGACCTCGGCGTGGCCGCGGGCGCCGAGGGCTACGACGGCTGGGCCACCTGGGAGGTGCTGTACGGGCGCATGCTGCGGCCGCTGGGCATCGGCATCCTGATTGGCGGCGCGCTGTCCGGCGTGATCGCGAGCTTCCCGGCCCTCAAGAGCGCCATCTCGAGCCTCAGCCAGGCGCGCAAGGCGGGCGCCGGCCCCAGCGACGAGATGCCCGCCTGGGTCATGTACCTCGGCGTGGTGGGCGCCTTCGTCGTCCTGTTCGTGGCGGCGATGCTGTCCGGTGGAGAGGGCCTGAGCGTCGTCCGCGCGCTGATCATCGCGGTCACCGGGACCATCTGGCTCGGGCTCGCCGGCCTGATCGTGGCCCAGGCCACCGGCATGACCGACATCTCGCCCATCTCGGGCATGTCGCTCATCGGGGTCACCCTGATGTTCTTCTTGAGCGGCGGTCAGGTGGTGCCGGCCATCATCCTCGGCGTGGCGGTGAGCATCGGGATCGGCCAGTGCGCCGACATGATGAGCGACCTGAAGTCGGGCCACCTCATCGGCGCCACGCCGCGCAAGCAGCAACTGGCCCAGTTCTCCGTGGCCTGGATCGGCGTGCCCGTCGCGGTCTCGGTGCTCTACCTGCTGTGGGGCGACGGGGGCGGCTTCGGCCCCGGAAACCCTGAGCTCTCGGCGCCGCAGGGCACCGCGCTGGCCGCCATCATCGACAGCCTCCAGGCGGGCGCGGCCCCCCTCGACAAGTACGTCGCCGGCAGCGCCATCGGCCTGGGTCTGGGCATCTTCCCCATCAGCGGGGTGGGCGTCCTGGTGGGGCTGGCCATGTACCTGCCCTTCCCCATCACGCTCACCTACGGCGTGGGCTGCTTCGCGTCGATGGGCCTCGAGAAGGCACGCGGAAAGCGGTGGATGGGGGACACCCTGGTCCCGATCGCCGCCGGCTTCATCATCGGCGAGGCGCTCACGAGCCTCTCTGTCGTCCTCATTCAGCTCGCCACCGGCTGAGGCCCCCCATGCGCACCCTCGGACTCCTCCTGGTCATCGTCGGGGTCGGCCTCTCGGCCACCTTCGGCAGCCGCCTCTCGCCCCCCGAGCAGACCATCGCCGTGGCCGAGGGCCGCCAGGCCCTCGCAGATGGCCCCGAGCCCGCCGCGGTCACCGCCGGCCCCGGCGAGCGCCTGCGCGCCTGGGCCGGCGTCGCGGGGCTCCCCTTCTTGGGTGGTCTCGTGCTCGTGGTGGCGGGCGCGGCGATGTCGCGCGTGGCCGCGCGCCAGTCGCTCTCCGACGACGACGGCGACGACCCATCGACCGGACCGGTCGACTTCGGCGCGCTGCTCGCCGAGCTGCAGGGCGACGTGACGGGCCTGGCCGGCGCCATGCCGATCCATGGAGCGGACGAGCCCGCCTACGACGCGGCCCGCGCCACCCTCGAGGATCTCCAGCGCGAGAAGCTCGACCGCCTCATCGCCGCCGGGCCCCGCCTGCAGCTGCGCTACGGGCTCGAGGCCTTCGCGGCGGTCTTCTCCCCGCTGTCCACCGCCGAACGCAAGCTCAACCGCGCCTGGTCGGCCCTGGTCGACGGCCACGCCCCCGAGGCCACCCGCTCGATCACCGAGGCCGCCGCGGCCCTGGGCCAGGCGGGCGCCGAGCTCGCCGCGCGAGAGCCGCTGGCCTGAGACCAGGGCGCCCGGGGCCTGTCAGCTTCGCGTCAATCCTCGACGGCGCCGCCCCAGCAGGTTTCGCGCGAACTCGACCACGGTCGCCAGCCGCACCTTGCTGCGGCCGGTCGTCCGCGGGCGCATGACCACCGGGGCGTCGGCGATGCGCCATCCCCGGGCTTCGGCCCCGAGCACCGCCTCGGCGTCGATGAACCAGTCGGTGGAGGTGAGCTCCAGCGCATCGAGGGCCTCCGCCCGAAACAGCTTCGGGCAGCCGTTGACGTCGGGCGTGACCACGCCCAGCGCGCGCATCACCGCGCCGTAGCTGGTCGTCACGAGCACGCGCTGCAGGCCTCCGAGGCGCCGCCGGTGCTGGGCTGGGCGTGGGGCGATCGGC
>JBDQIL010000940.1:0-2731 GCA_040264415.1 Myxococcota bacterium | reverse complement strand
GCGGTGGGCCGGGCGGTGGCGCGCGCTCGCCGGGTGCGCGACGTGCCGGTCGAGGGGGAGCGGGTCGAGACCACCTACCGGGGGCCCGGCGCGGTGGCCGGGGCCTTCGCGCCCTGGTTCGCGCTTCGCCACGTCGAGGGGCTCGGGCTGGTGCTGCCCCCGCCCGGGAGCCGCCGCGACGCCCGTCGGGTCGCGCGGCTGAGCGGCCTCGACGCCCGGCTGGGCCGCCTGCCTCTCGCGCGCCGGATGGGCGACCACGTGCTGCTGGTCCTCGAGCGCGGGCCCACTCCCCGCCGCCGCGGGCCGCACCTGCCGCGCGAGGCCCGCCGCGACCCGGCGCAGCGCCACCGCGTTGGCCACCCCGAAGTCGAGCAGGGCGGCGTCGAAGGGAGGGCCGAGGTCGAGGGCGCCCAGCGACTCGGCCGGCGCGTGGTGCAGCTCGGCGGACGCCGCCGCCAGCTGGGCCTGGGCCAGCATGCCCGCTGAGGCGTCGAGTCCGACCACGGCGTGCCCCTCGGCCAGCAGCCACGCCGCGTCGGTGCCGGCCCCCACGCCCACATCGAGCACCCGCGACCGGGGCGCGAGCCACCGGCGGAGCGCGTGGTGCACCCGCGCCCGCTGGGCGACGGCCGATGGGTCGGCCTCCCACTGCTGGGCGTAGCGGCTCGCGTGAAGATCGAAGGCGTCGGACAGGAGGGTCTCCGGAGCGGACAATCGGCCTCGATGCATCGAATCGAGGCCAGGCGAGCCGAACGTTGACAAGTGATTTACGGGGAGCGACCGAACCCCGCGTCTGTGAAGCCTATGCTTCGCGCGACCTATCGCGACTGAAGTTCGCCACCGGAGACTCGCATGTCCCGCTCCCGCCCCGCCCCCCGCGCCTCCGTGCTGCTCGCCCTGAGCCTCGCCGTCGGGGGCCTCGCGGTCCTCGCCGCGCCGGTCACCGCGCACGCCCAGGCCGCACAGCTCAGCCAGCCCCTCATCGAGGTCCTGCCGCCAGGCGACGTCGTCGCGGACGGCGAGACGCCCTTGACCCTGCGGGTGCTCGCGCTCGGCGCCGACGCCAAGCCCCTCGCCGAGCTGAGCGGCCGCATCACCGCGGGCGGTGGCGTCAACGCCAAGCTCGAGCCGGTGGGCGACGGCGTGTTCGAGGCCACCTTGACCCCGCCGGCGGTGAAGGCGGTCCAAGAGCTGGCCCTCACCCTGAAGGCCCGCACGCCGGTCGGCGCCATCGAGCGCGCCACCACCGTCCGGCTCGTGCCCCCCAACGCGCGGCGCATCCGCGTGCAGTCCAACCCGGCCCGCATCGTGCTCGGCCAGGACAGCAACGCGACCCTCACCTTCACCTTCCAGGGGGACCTCGCCGACGCCGCGAACGCCGGCCAGCTCGACGTGCGGGCCTCGACCGGCACCGTCGCCAACCTCACCCCGCTGGGCGACGGCCGCTTCACCGCCCTCTACACCGCGCCGGCCGACCTCTTCCCCCACAACGTGCTGTTCACCGTGGTCGACCGACGCGACCCCACCCGCAGCTATGGCGGCGACGCCGTCCCCCTGGTGGGCAAGGCGAACTTCCCGGTCACCGGTCTGCCGGGGAGCCGGATCATGATGAAGGTGGGCGAGCGCGAGTTCGGCCCCATCCAGGCCGACGCCCAGGGCCGCGCCCAGGTGCCCATCGAGGTGCGCCCCGGCGCCAAGACCGCCACGGTCACCAGCGTGCTCGCCGGCCAGCCGAACAAGGTCGATGTGATCGACCTGCAGATCCCGGTCACCAAGCGGGTGCAGATCTTCCCCACCTGGGCCGCCATCCCCGCGACGGGCGCGGGCACCATCCCCGTGCGCGCGCTGGTGGTGCGGCCCGACGGCACGGGCGACGGCAACGCCTCGGTGCGCTTCTCCACCACCGCCGGAACGGTCGGGCCCGCCACCCACGAGGGCAAGGGCGTCTACGTCGCCGACTTCACGCCGCCCTCCGGAAAGGCCGCCTCGAACGCCACGCTCCAGGTGACCATCGACGACCCCGCCGGGGCCCAGACCGACGCGCTGACCCTCTCCATGGTGCCGGCGCTCCCCGCGACGCTGGCGCTCACGCCCGAGCCCCCCATCCTCGACAACAACGTCTCAACGGTCCAAATCTTCGGCAAGGTCACCGGCGCTGACGGGGTGGGGATGCAGCCGCAGGGGCTGCGCTTCGACGTGGCGGGTGGCTCGATGCAGGGCGCCGCGAAAGACCTCGGGGCCGGTGACTACCAGGCCACCATCACGCCCGACGGCGGCGGCACGCTCGACGTGGTCGTCACGGTTCGCGCCACGCCCAGCACCAACCCCCTCGCCCACGTGCTCGTCGTGCCCTCTCAAGACGGCGTGCGCCCCGACGGGCAGAGCACGACCGGCGTGGCCGTGCTCACCCTCGATGCATTCGGTCACCCCGTCGGCGGCGTGCCGGTGCAGCTGTCGGTCACGCAGGGCGACGCCGCCATCCCGGCCGCGGTCACCACCGACGAGGCGGGGATCGGCGTGGTGCCCCTCACAGCGGGCCGCACCCCAGGCGCGGTGCGCGTCTCCGCAGCCGCGGGCACCCACCAGGGCCAGGCGCTGCTCCTCCAAGGCCCCCGGGGCCTGCAGACCCGCCAGCTCCCGGTCAGCGGTACGGCGGCCTCGCAGGCGGTTCAAGCCAACTGGGACGCCCTGAGCGAGTCGACCCTCATCCGGCGCGCGGGCGGCGGTGAGG
>JBDQIL010000939.1:0-2731 GCA_040264415.1 Myxococcota bacterium | reverse complement strand
TCGTCGCGGTCGCGACCTTCGACTGCGTGCCCACGCCCATCCCCCCCGACCTCTTCACCGGCTTCGCGATGATGGGCGGCGTCGGCTTCTGGCCCATCGTCGCCGTGGCCACGCTCGGCAGCGTCACCGGCGGGTCGGTCGCGTGGAGCGTCGGCCGCCGATTTCGCCTGGCCGCGTGGTTCCGCCGCCGGGTCGAGGGCCCATGGCAGCACCCCTATGGCCTGGTGCAGCGGCTGGGCACGGTCGCCCTGGTGCTCGGCGCCATCTCTCCCCTGCCCTTCAGCGTCACCTGCTACGCCGCCGGCGCGCTGAACATGTCCTACCCGCGCTTCCTGGCAGTGGCGGCCCTGCGCGGCCCCCGCATGGTGCTCTACCTGGGCCTGATGGAGCTGGGCTGGGTGGGCCTCGGCTGAGGCCAGCCCTCGTCCACGAAGACGCCCGGCGCGCCGCCCCCTCGGGGGCCGCGGCCGGGCGCCACAGACGAGCCTGCGAAGGGGCTACTTCTTGCCGCTGTACATCTCTTCGATGAGGTCGGCGTAGCGAGCGTAGGTGGGCTTGCGCTTCACCTTCAGGCTGGCCGTCAGCAGCCCACCCTCGACCGTCAGGGCCGGGATGATGCGGAAGTACTTGATGGTCTCGTACTTGGCGAGGGTCTGGTTGACCTCGTCGAGGTGGCGCTGCACCTCGGTCTTGACCGCTTCGCCCTGCGGGTCGTTGGGCACGCCCTTCTGGCTGGCCCAGGTCTCGAGCTCTTCGGGGTCGATGGCGATGAGCGAGGTAGCGTAGTTGCGCGTGTCGGCCACCGTGATGGCCTCCTGGATCAGGGTGTGGTTCTTGATCCGCCCCTCGATCTTGTTCGGCGCGATGTACTTGCCGCCTGAGGTCTTCATCAGCTCCTTCTTGCGGCCGGTGATCTTGACGAAGCCGTCGGCGTCCATCGAGCCCAGGTCGCCGGTGTGGAACCAGCCCTCGTCGTCGAAGACCTCGGCCGTGGCCTCGGGCCGGTTGAGGTAGCCGGCGGTGACGTTGGGGCCCTTGGCCAGGATCTCGTTGTCAGCCGCGATCTTGATCTGGACGTTGGGCACGGGCAGGCCCACGGTGCCGATCTTGATCTTGCCGGGCAGGTTGGCGGTCAGCGCCGGGCAGGTCTCGGTGAGGCCGTAGCCCTCGAGCAGGTCGAGCTGCATGGCCATGAAGAACTCGTGCACGTCGACGCCGAGCGGAGCCGAGCCAGACAGCAGGATCTTGGCGTTGTCGAAGCCCAGCGCGGCCCGCAGCTTGGAGAGCACCAGCTTGTCGGCCAGCTTGAGCTTCAGGCCCAGCAGCCCCGGAATGGGCTTGCCCTCGGACTGGTAGGGGATGGTGGCCTTGCCGGTGCCGATGGCCCAGTGGAACAGCTTCTGGCGGATGGGGGGGGCGCCGGCGACCTTGCCCTCGATCTTGGCCTTCATCTTCTCGTAGACGCGCGGCGCGGCCGGGAAGAAGCCGGGCTTGGTGGCCACGAGGTCGGCGCCCAGCGTGGGGATCGAGGCGATGATGGTGGCCGAGTCGAAGTACGGGCTCGCGTGCTCGATGAGCCGCCCGAAGCTGTGGGCCAGCGGCAGGAACAGGAACAGGCCGCCCTTGGCGACGTCGGGCCCGAACAGGGCGGTGTGCTCCACCGACTCCTGCATGGCCAGCATGTTGCCGTTGGTCTGCAGCACGCCCTTGGGCGGCCCGGTGGTGCCCGAGGTGTAGGTGTAGGTGCAGATGTCGTCGCGCTTGACGGCGTCGAGCCAGGCCTTGCGCTTGTCGGCCAGCTCGTCGAGCTTCTCGGCGCCGCGCGCCTCGAGGTCGGCCAGGCTCTCCCAGTCGTCGGCCGGCTCGACGCCGTCCGGGTTCATCACCACGATGTGGCGGACCTTCACGGCGTCGGCCGCGTAGTCGCGATCGAAGAAGGTGAAGCCCTTGCGCATCTCGCGCACCTTCTCGAGCTGGACCTTGTCTTCGCAGATGGCGATGACCGACTCGGTGTCGGTGTGCAGGTAGCCGACCTCTTCGGGGAGGAGCGTGGCGTAGACCGGCACCGACCGCAGGCCGACGATCATGCAGGCGAAGTCGCAGGCGATCCAGTCGGTGGAGGTGTTGCCGAGGATGGAGATGGCGGCGTGGTGCTCGAGCGGGCCGCCGTCGCTGCCGTCGAGTGCGGTCATCAGGCCCGTGGCGATGCGGGCCATGCGGTCGCCGAGCTGACTCCAGGACTGGTCTTGCCAGGTCTCACCGGTTCGGTAGCGAATGGCGGCGTTGTCGGGAGAGGCGGAGATGCGGTGGAGGATCATCTCCCCGATGGTCTGGAAGGGCATGTGCTGCATCCTCGGAGAATGGGGGGGGCGGCGGAAACTACCATGCAGCGCCGCCTGTTCCCAACCCGACCCGCCCGACCCGCGACCGAGGTCGCGACACGAGGGGACGCGGCCCGCGCCCGCATCTCGGCGTCCGAGGCGAGCGGCGCCCCGCTCGCCGGCACCCAGCCGCAGTCGCCGAGGATCCGGACCTCGGCCCGGGACGAGATGGGGTAGGTCCCCCGCCAGTCTCTGGGGGCCTCATGACCGCCACCATCATCGTCCTCGGGACCGCGTCGAGCGTGGGCAAGAGCTGGGTCGCCACAGGCCTGTGCCGCCTGCTGGCCCGTCGGGGACTCGCGGTCGCGCCCTTCAAGGCCTGGAACATGAGCAACAACGCCGCGCCGGCG
>JBDQIL010000938.1:0-2733 GCA_040264415.1 Myxococcota bacterium | reverse complement strand
GTCGATGGGCATCCTGGTGGGGGGCCTGGGCTCGGCCCTGCCCGACCGCCGCGCCGAGCTGGCCAGCCTCGCGGCGCGGGCGGTGGTGGCCGGAAACCTGGCCACCCTGCTCACCGGCGCGGTGGTGGCGCTGGCCGCCCCGTGAGCGGGCGCGTCAGACCAGGCGGTGCAGCACCACGCCGCCGCGCAGCTTGGGCTCGAACCAGGTGCTCTTGGGCGGCATGAGGCGGTCTGCGTCGGCCACGTCGAAGAGCTGCGACATGGCGGTCGGGTAGAGGTGGAAGGCGACCGCGGCCTGGCCGGCGTCGACGCTCGCGGTGAGCGCGTCGGCCCCCCGGATGCCCCCCACGAAGTCGATGCGCTCATCGGTGCGCGGGTTGTCGATGCCCAGCAGCGGCCCGAGCACGTTGTCTTGCAGCACGGCGACGTCGAGCGAGCCCACCGGGTCGTCGGGCACCACGCCGGGCCGGGGCTCGAGCAGGGTCCACCGACCGTCGAGGTACATGGTGACGGTGCCGCGGCGGGGGGGGGCCGCCTGGTCGGTGTCGGTGAGCACGAAGCGCTCGGCCACGGCCGCGCGGAACGACGCGGGGCTGTGGCCGTTCAGGTCGGCCACGCGACGGTTGTAGGCGAGCACCTGCAGCTCGGAGTCGGGGAAGATGCCGGCCAAGAACCAGCCGCTCGACCCAGCGGCTTGGCGCGCGGCGGCCACGCGGCTCGCGGCGGCCGACCGGTGGTGGCCGTCGGCGATGTAGAGAGCGGGCACGGCCGCGAAGGCCTGCTGGAGCGACGAGATCACGGCGGCGTCGGCGACCACGGTGAGCGCGTGGGTCACGCCGTCGTCGGTGGTCACGCGCCAGGCCGGGGCCCGGTCGGCGGCCTGGGCGAGCGCGTCGCGGACGGCGTCGAAGCGGTCGCGGAAGGCCAGGAAGACCAGCCCCGTCTGGGCGTCGAGCGCCGAGACGTGGTCCACCCGGTCCTGCTCCTTGGTGGGCCGGGTGAGCTCGTGCTTCTTGATGTCGCCGCGGTCGTACTCGTCGACCGAACAGGCCGCCATCAGACCGGTCTGGGTGCGGCCCTTCCAGGTCTGGCTGTAGAGGTAGAAGCAGGGGCCGTCGTCTTGGACGAGGTCGCCCTGGGCCAGCATCCGGTCGAGGTTGGCCCGGGCCGCAGCGTAGACCGGCGCGCCGTGGGCGTCGGCGTCGTCGGGGAGCGTGGCGTCGGCGCGGGTGACCGCCAAGAAGCTGCGCGGGTTGGCGGCCAGGATGGCCCGGGCCTCGGCGCGGTCGAGCACGTCGTAGGGCGGGGCGATGAGGTCGCCGGCGAGGGCGTCGGCGGGGCGCACGCCGCGGAAGGGGCGGATCTCGGCCATGGCAGGCTCCAGAGCGGGGAGCCGTTGAGCTAACCCGCCGGCTCCGGCGGCGAGAAGCGGCCGGTGTCGCGGCGCACCACCTTGTCCATGGTGGCCGCGAACGCGTCTTGCAGATCGACCCCCTGCTGGTTGGCCAGGCAGAGCAGCACCCACAGCACGTCTGCCATCTCCAGCGCGAGATCGGCGGGGGGCTCCGACGCCTTCTTGCGCTTGGGGCCCACCCGGTGGTTGAGCTCGCGCGACAGCTCGCCGACCTCCTCGGTCAGGCGCGCGAGGTTGGCGAGCGGCGGCCAATAGCCGCCATTGTCACGCACCCAGGCGTCGATCTCGGCCTGCATGTCGCGGAGGTCCATGGGCGCTCCCGGTGGAGTGGGCCCGGTCTCAGTAGCAGAGCCCGAACCAGGGCTCGCCGTCTACCCGCTGCCGCTGGCAGGCGCCGGTGGCGCAGGTGTCGGGGCCGTCGGGATCGCACAGCTCGAAGCAGGTCTCGGTGACCGGCGAGCAGTAGAGCCCGGCGTCGCAGCCGTCTTCGGGGGTGTCCCAGCCGCAGTCGTCGCCGATGCCGCCGGGGCCCGCCGGCCAGCAGGCGCTGGTGTCGAGGTCGAGGGGCAGGCAGGCGTCGCCGTAGCGCGTCGGCTCGCAGTCCTGGGCGAAGGGGTCGCAGGTGCGCACCGCTCGGCACACCGGCGGCCCGCCGGGCAGGCCGTCGCCGGGGAGGCAGGCGGCGTCGGGGCCACAGTCGGCGAAGGGATCGAAGGCGGCCTCGCAGGCCGGCGCGCAGGTGGCGGCGAGCCCGTCGCAGCCCTGCCCCGGGCCGCAGTCGGCGTCGGTGGTGCACACCCCGGCGTCGCCCGGCGCCCGCGCGTCGTCGGGCTGCACCTGCACGCCGTCCACCCACACCTGCTCGATGGCGCGGGTGTGGGTGATGTCGGCGAGCGGGTCGGCCGACAGCACCACGAGGCTGGCGGCCTGACCCGCGGCCACCTCCCCCAGATCGGTCCAGCCCAGGGCAGCGGCGGGGGTGAGGGTGGCGGCCTCGAGCGCGTCGCGGGGGGAGAGCCCCAGGGTCACCAGGGCGGCCAGCTCGCGGTGCAGGGACAGGCCGTGGGGCACGAGCCAGTAGCCGGCGTCGCTGCCGGCGAGCAGCGCGTCGCCGCGGGCGTGCCGGGTGGCCAGGTTGGCGCGCGCGGCCTCGGCCCACGTGGCGCTCTCGTCGGCCCAGCCCGGCAAGAAGGCGTCGAGGCGTCGCTGCCAGCCCGCCCAGTCATCGGCCACCGCGTCGGGCGTGAAGCGCAGGTCTTCGTCGAGGAGGGCGCCGGACTCGAGGGCGCCCGGGCCGTCGAATGCGCTCAGGGTGGAGG
>JBDQIL010000937.1:0-2733 GCA_040264415.1 Myxococcota bacterium | reverse complement strand
CGTCTCGTTCTCGACGTGCGCCCCCACCGCGACCGTCTGCGAGCTGGTGAACATGGGCACGAAGATGTCGCCGCCCGCGGGCATGAGCCCGTAGCTGACCCGGTCTGCGGTGCCGGCGAGGAAGGGCACCTGGATGGGGTCGGTGAAGGTGTTGACCCCGGTCTCGAGGAGGTCGTTGACGAAGGTGGTCTCGTCGAAGCCCACCCCCGGCGTGAACACGTCGGTGCTGCCGCCCTGCAGGTAGAAGTCGCCGAAGACCAGCCCGCCCGAGGTCTTGTCCAGGGCGAGCTCGAGCAGCGGGAGGCCGTCGGTGCTGTACTCGGCGGACTCGGCGTCGATGTCTTCCTGGCACCCGGCCTCGTCGGCGAAGACGGCGTAGGTGCGGATCAGCACCGCAGACGCGCCCGGCTCGAGGATGTAGTCGGTGCGGATGCGGAAGTAGGGGCGGGCGCCCGGCCACTGCACCGCCCACAGCGAGTCGAGCAGGGTGATGAAGCTCTTCTCGGGCCCCTCGGTGCAGATGATGGCCGGCCCGCCGCCAGCGCCATCGGCGATGACCTCGACCGCGCCCACCGTGTCGTCGGCCTGAGCGACGTTGAGGTTGACCGTGGGGAAGACCTCGGCCAGCTGATCGAGGCCGCGGCCTTGGCTGTAGCGGGGGTCGGGCCGCTGCAGGTCGGCGTCGATGAGGCTGGCGCCCGACGTGTGGGGCCCCAGGCTGTTGCGCGGGCCCAGGATGGCCACGCGCACCTTGTCGTTCTCGAGCACGTAGTCGCCCGGCCGCGCGATGGCCTTCGGGCCGCCGATGCCCTCGGCCAGCGAGGTCATCTGGTAGGCGCGCGCGAAGCCCCCCTCGGGCGCGCAGGACAGCAGTCCCAGCGTGGAGGCGAGCAGCGGGATCGTGCGAGAGTGGATAGTCATGGGCCCTCCGTTATCGAGCCGCCCCCGGAAGGTCCATGATCCACGCCGCCACGATGCTCGCCACGCTGCTCTCCGGCCCCGCCGCTCTCGCCCAGTCCAACGACAAGGCTGCGAGCGACAGCGCCGTCCCCCGCCCGACCGTCAACGGCTTCGTCCAGGTCTGGGGCACGGTCTGGGACCAGGACGTCGACCCGCTCACCGACCCGGCCAGCTACGGCGATCCCGAAGACGACCCCGGCTTCAAGGTGCGGCGCGCCCGGATGGGCCTCGAGGGCAAGTCCAAGGTGGTCCGCTACGACATCGAGTTCGGGTACTCCGCTCCCTTCGACGCCATCTCCGCCACCGCCGACACGCCCGTGGTCGAGGTGGTCGACGCCAGCGGCGGCTACCGCCCGGTCAAGGGCATCTGGATCGAAGGCGGCGTGATGAAGGTGCCCATCGGGCGCGAGTTCATCATGTCGAGCAGCCGGCTGCCCTTCGTCGAGCGGTCGCTGGTCGCCAACTGGATGGTGCCCGGCCGCGACGTGGGCCTCATGCTCGACGGCTCGCTGGGTGACCCCAAAGACCTGATGGGCAGGCTGCGGGCGGGCGTCTACAACGGCAACGGGCGCCTGTCGGGCGACGACAACCCCGGCAAGCTCTACGCCGTCCGGCTCGAGGGCAAGATGGGCCCCGGCGCGGTCTACCGCACCTGGGGGCAGGTCGACGGCTTCACGCTGGGCGTGGCCGGCGACTTCTTCATGAACGACGACCTGGGCACCGACGAGCTCGGCTACGGCGGCGACCTCATGATGCGCGTGGCCGGCCTCGCCGTGCTGCTCCAGGCCCACAAGAGCACCATCACCCCCGACGACGACGCGCTGGTGCTGCCCGACGTGCTGGCCGAGTCCCCGCGCACCGGCGCGGTGGCCATGGTCGGCTACAGCGTGTGGCAGGTCGAGCCCGCGCTGCGCTTCGCTTACTTCGACGACAACGGCAACATCGAAGACAACGGTGATGTCGCCGAGCTCATGGCCGGGGCCACCTTCCATGGGGGCGACGACGCCCTGCGGGCCGGCCTGGGCTACGTCAGCCGCTGGGAGCTGGGCGGCCGCTCCTTCGACAACGACTCGGTCCGGCTCTGGCTGCAGCTGGCCCTGTGATCGGCGCGCTGCTGCTCGGGGCCGCGCTGTCAGCGACGCCGTCGATGGCCGCACCGGCCCCGGACTGGCAGCAGACCCTCGACGCGGCGGTGCCGGCCGTCGTCTCAATCCGCACCGAGTTCCCCCGCTCCTTCGACACGATCCAGGCGGCCAACAGCCAGGCCACCGGCTTCGTCGTCGACGCCGAGCGGGGCCTGGTGCTCACCAACCGACACGTCGTGGGGCCCGGCCCCGCGGTGCTCGAGGCGGTCTTCGACAACAACGAGGTGGCGCCGCTGCGCGTGCGCTATCGCGACCCGGTGCACGACTTCGCCATCGTGCAGTTCGACCCGAGTGCGCTCCGCTTCCGCGACGTCTCGGCCCTCGAGCTCTGCGCGGACTGCGCCAGCGTGGGCCTCGACGTGCGGGTGGTCGGCAACGACGCGGGCGAGAAGGTCAGCATCCTGCAGGGCACCATCGCCCGGCTCGACCGCAGCGCGCCCCGCTACGGGGTGGGCAACTACAACGACTTCAACACCTTCTACTACCAGTCGGCGTCGGGCACCTCGGGCGGCAGCTCCGGCTCCCCCGTGCTCGACCGGGAGGGCCGGGTGGTCGCCCTCAACGCCGGCGGGGCCACCCGGGCTGCCAGCAGCTTCTTCTTGCCGCTGCACCGGGTGGTGCGGGCGCT
>JBDQIL010000936.1:0-2735 GCA_040264415.1 Myxococcota bacterium | reverse complement strand
TGGGCAATGGACAGCTGATTGGGCGAAGCCCCGTCCGGGCTGTGGCGGCGGCCGTTCGCGGCGGCCTCGAGGCCGGCCAGATCGCTGCGGTGATGGCGCGAGCCGGCCTCCGCAAGAGCGCGTTCCTCCTTCACGTGGCCCTCAACCACGTGTTGAGGGGCACGCCGGTGCTACACGTGGCGCTGACGGACGGGCACGCCCGCGTCCGCAGCATGTACGACGAGATCTTCGCGGAGGTGGCGAACGCCGCTCGCCTGACGGACCGCGCCTCGGCGCGGGTCGACATCGAGCGCAACCGCGTCATCCACTCGTGCCTCGATGGTGGCTTTGACCCGGCCGATATGGCCCGCTTGATCACCAGCGTCACCGAGCTGATGCACTTCCGGCCGACCGTGGTGCTGGTGGATGGCCTCGACGTCTCCGCCCTCGACGCCCCGGGCTGGCGGGCGGTCGCGCGCGACCGCGGCATCCGCATCTGGCTCGCTGTTCGCATGCACCGGGACTCGGGTCCCGCTGTAGATGAGCTGGTTCCGCGCTTCGACACGGCGGTCACGCTCACCCCCGCGGGCAAAGACGTCGCTCTGCGCGTGCTCCGCGCGGGTGGTCAGCCCTTCGACCAGCCAGAGGCCCTCAGCCTCGACCCGGTCACGATGCTGGTCCGGCCCGAAGACGTCACCGACGCCGGCACGGCACCGCCGTCCCCGTCACCCGCTGCCTGCACCCTGTTCTCGGGGGGCGCCACCGGTGCCGAGGCTGCCTTCGGCGAACAGGCTGAGAAGTGGGGCTTGAACGAGGTGAACTTCACCTTCGAGGGCCACAATCAGGCCCGCACCCAAGGCAGCCGGGTCCTCGATGAGCGAGAGCTCGCTGCGGGCGACGTGAGCCTGGTGTACGTGGCCCACCGCCTGCACCGCCACTGGGACAAGACGGAGATCCTGCGCCGGGTGCTCCAGACCCAATGGCACGTGGTCTCGCACGCGCAGCAGATCTTCGTGGTGGGTGTGATCCAGCCCGACGGCACGGTTCACGGCGGGACCGGCTGGTCTGTCGAGCTGGCCAAGCGCTGGAACAAGCGCGTCTGGGTCTTCGATCAGGAGCACGGCGCTTGGTTCACCTGGAACGGCGCCAGCTGGACCCGCGGGGCGCCCGTCGTCGAGAGCCCCGATGTGGCCGGCACTGGCACTCGCTTCCTCAACGACGCCGGCCGCGCCGCCATCGCCGACCTGTTCGAGCGCAGCTTCGGCTGAGGCGCGCCGCACTGCTCCGATCCCCGCCCGGCCTTGGCCGCGGCGGGGGTCGCGCGTTTTGCCCACCATTGGCGGACGGACCGTCCCTCTGGGGATACCGGTGGGCCCATGCCTCTTGACATCCCCGCCCCCGTCCTCGAAGCCGATCGGATCCGCCACAACATCTTGCGTCGGGTGGCCTTCTCGCGGCACCTGAACCCGTGCAACGCAGATGCTGCGCGGCGGTCGTTCGTGCGTGGGGCGGAGGCGCCGCCCTTCGAGTACATCCCCTTGGTCGAGGCGGACGACGTGCTCCGCGAGCTCGACGCCTGCGAGCCGCCCCGAGACCACCCGGCGGGGGCGCTGGTGGGGCGGTGCTTCGACGACACGCGTCGACTGGTCGTGGCGCTGCGCGACCGCACCGCCGCCTCGTTCGACGCGATGGCCCGCGCGGCCGATTGGTACCCCGACGCGGCGCTGCTCGGCCTCCGCTTCGACGAGGGTGAGCCCGATCGACAGCGTCTCGACTTGGGGGCCGGCCCGGTCATCGCCCGGCTGCGTGGGGCGCTGGTCGAGCGCGGGCTCGCCGACTGGCGGGTCGAAGAAGACACCGTGATGGCCGCGCGGGTGCTGGTCGATGGGGCCAAGCAGCTGCTCCGGGTCAACCCCGACGCGCGCTTTCGAACCCGTGACGTCGAGCGCCTGGTGGTGCACGAGATCGATGTGCACGCCATGCGGGCGGCCAACGGCGCCGCTCAGCCGCTGTGCTGCTTCCAGACGGGGCTGCCTGGCTCGCTCGCCACCGAAGAGGGGCTGGCCATGGTCTCGGAGGAGGCCGCTGGTTTCTGCTCGCCTGGCATGCTCGCGCGTCAGGTCGAGGTCGTCACGGCCATCCACAACGCGCGCACCATGACCTTCCGCGAGCTGTATGGCGACATCGCCGAGCGCTCGGGCCCAGGGCTCGCGTGGGGGATCTGCCTGCGGATCAAGCGCGGCCTGGCCCGGCCCGCCGAGCCGGGCGTCTACGCGAAAGACAGCGTGTACCTGCGTGGCCGCATGGCGGTGGCCGAGTGGCTCGACGCCGGCGGCGACGTGCGCCACCTCTACGTGGGCAAGGTGGGCATCGACGACCCGGTGCGCGCCTGGCTCGACCAGGGCTGGATCCGCCCGGGGGCTGTGCCGCCGACCTGGGCCGCGCGAGCCTGAGCCGCCGCTCGCTCAGGCGGGGAGGTCCATCGCCTCTTCCTGCACCAGCTCCTTCATCGTCGGGAACTCCTCGCGCAGGAGAGCTTCGACGCCCATCTTCATGGTCATGATGGACGAGGGGCAGGTGCTGCAGGCGCCGACGAGCTTGACGTGGATGTTGTCGCCCTCGACCTTGAGCAGCGTGATGTCGCCCCCGTCGCCCTGGAGTGCGGGGCGCACCATGTCGTCGAGGATCTCTTGGACGGCCTCGCAGGTGAGCGCTGGACCCGCCGTGTCGTCGGCGGGATCCATGGACGGGGCGGC
>JBDQIL010000935.1:0-2737 GCA_040264415.1 Myxococcota bacterium | reverse complement strand
GGGTCCTCAGACCTCGGTGGGCAACACCGCGCAGCCCAAGCGGCGCAAGAAGAGCCGCGCCCGGGAGGACCGGTCGACGGCCGTCACCTTGCCGCGTACGGGCCTGGTCCCGCGCCATCGCTTGGCCATCCACCCCAACCGCGGCAAGGTCGCCTCGGGCTCAGCCCGCAGGCGGCGCCTCTCCCGCACCGAGATGGATGATCTGGCCGGGTACCTCGGCCGGCTGAGCGACACCCTGGTGGGCAACATCTACGCCGGGATGGGCGGGCAACCGAGCCGGGTCTCCAGCAAGGACCGCATGATCCAGCTGGCGGTGCGGGCCATCGCGCAGGGCAACCGCCTCGCCACGATGATCAAGTCGCTGCACCAGCGCGACCGGCAGGCCCTGGCCATCCTCATCCAGTGCGGTGGGATCGGTCACCACGAAGAGTTCAAGCAGGAGCTCACCCTGTCCCTCGGCGGCAACGACCGCGAGTGGGTCAAGGTGATGGCCAACCTGTCCAGCAAGGGGCTGGTCGCCGCGAGCGACGAGCGCGAAGGGCACTTCTTCTACATCGTGCCCAACCCGCTCGTAGAGCACCTGCTCGACCACCTGCACGAAGACCTCGTGCTGCCGAGCTTCGACCACGAAGACGTGCGGGTCATCAACGACCGGCCCTTCTGCCCGCCGCTCGACTTCAGCGTGGTCACGCTGGCGACCTACATCGACCAGCACCCGCCCAGGCTCACGCAGCGCCAGGACATCTTCAAGGTCCACAAAGACGAGATGGACCAGTTCTTCTCGCAGCTGTGGGAGCCGAACAGCGAGCTGTTCAACTTCCACATCGAGTTCTTGATGGTGCACGGCATGGTCGAGCTCAAGGGCGACCGGCTGAGCGTCAACCGCGCCGTCATCGAGGAGTGGCTGCAGCTCGACGCCGAAGACCAGCACGATCTGGTCTTCTCGAGCCTCGCCCGTCGCTTCCCGATGGCCGAGTGGGTGCTGTGGGCCATCCACGACGTCGGAGGCGACTGGGTGCCCGAGCGGCCGCTTCAGGCCCTGTACCGCCGCTGGCGGCGCGGCGAGGAGTGGCGAGAGCGCTTCCACAAGGGTCAATGGGCCAGCCCCAAGACCGCCCAGCGCGAGGGCTACAGCTTCACGGCGCTGGTCAACACCGGCATGGTCGAGCTGGGTCAGTGGGGTCAGGAGAAGTTCTTCCGGGTCTCGCCGCGCGGCAAGCGCCTCTTGGAGGAGAAGGAGGAGGACGGGTTCGCCCAGTTCTACCTGACGCCCTCCTTCGAGATCATGGCGCCGGCTGGGATGGCCCCGGTGCTGTTCTTCCGGATCGGCGAGCTCGCCGAGCTCACCGCCTGTGATCGGGCCAACACCTACAAGATCACCGAGGTCACCATCGAGCAGGCCCTGGAGAAGGGCTGGCGCCGCGATGACATCCTCGAGTTCCTGCGGGAGAACAGCCAGATTGGCCTGCCCGAGAACGTCGAGCAGACCTTGCGCGGGTGGATGGGCCACCACGGCGACGTCGAGTACCACGACGTGCTGCTGCTCACGGTCCACCGCTCGCAGATCCGGCGGCTCGAGTCGAACCGTCAGGTCAAGCCCTTCCTGCTCCACCGCTTCGTGCCAGGCATGTACGCGGTCGATCGCACCCGGATCGACGCCCTCAACAAGGCGCTGGTGGCCAACGGCTTCTCGCCGGCGCCGCGGGTGCGGCTCTACCCCGACGACCCCCAACAAGTCGAGGCCCGCAGCCGGCTGCTCGAGATGGTGACCGAGGCGCGACAAGCACGCCTCGAGGCCGTCGAGAACAGCCACGCCGCCGACAGCGTGCCCGAGCACCTCTGCCCGGTCCCGGGCACCTCGAGCGCGCGCATGCGCAAGCGCAAGCGCGACGAGCTGCCGCCGCGGCGCAGCCCCCGCGAGGTCCGCGAGCTGTGTGAGGCCGCCATCTCTCGCGACAAGAACGTCGAGATGGTCTACGTCTCGCGCGACGACAAGCGGAACCACATCCGGGTGCAGCCTGAGCGCATCGCGGTCAACCACCAAGGACAGCAGGTGCTGGTGGCCCGCGACATCGATGCCGACCAGCGGCTGAGCTACCAGGTGGCACAGATTGAGCGCGCCGCTATCATCAAGCGCCGCTGATCCCGGAGCCCGCATGCCCAACGACGCCCCACCGATCGCCGACGGCGACGCACCGAACACCTTCGAGGCCGCCCTCGAGGCCCTCGAGGCCCGGGTGCGACGCCTCGACGAGGGGGACCTCCCGCTCGAAGAGGCGCAGCGCCTCTTCGAAGAAGGTGTCACCCTCCAGCGGCGCTGCCAAGAGCTCCTCGACGCGACCGAGCGCCGCGTGATCGAGCTCACCGGCAGCGACTCGTCCCCGACCGAGTCCGCTTTCCCTTCCTCCACCGCCTGAATCCAGGCTCGCCCCTTCACACCCATTGACGCGATCCTCACGGATCCAGGTGCAAGGTCCTCGCAAGAACCGACGTTCTGTCATGGACCGCCCCCCGTGGACCGGGCACATCCTGTCGCTGAGGCGGTAGGATGCGGGCCCGCGGCGGGCACCGCTCCCACCCAAGGCACCCAGGCAACGTCATGTTCGATTCCGTCGGCCGCACCAAGAAGCAGGACCCCAAGCGCCAGGCTGGCTCGCTGCTGGTCTCGTTCCTGGTCAATGGTGGCTTGCTCGGCGCCCTGACGTGGGCCGGCTCGCAGGTCGCTGAAGAGGTGATG
>JBDQIL010000934.1:0-2738 GCA_040264415.1 Myxococcota bacterium | reverse complement strand
CCAACGCCCCGCGGGGCTTCCGGGGCACGCCCAACCTCTCGGCGCTGGCGCGCGAGTGCGACTTGCTGTTGCTGGCGGTGGCGCCGTCGGGCATCCGCGAGGTGGTGCGCAAGCTGCAGCCGGGGGCCGAGCACCGGGTGGTCATCGCTGCCCGCGGGCTCGAGCCCGAGACCGGCGAGTGGTTGAGCGCCGTGGTGCTGCAGGAGAGCGCGGCGCTGCGGGTGGGCGCGCTGTCGGGCCCGGCCCTGGCCGCAGAGGTGGTGGCCCGGCGCCCGAGCGCCCTGGTGGCGGCGAGCGCCTACGACGAGGTCTGCCAGCTCACCCAGCAGGCGCTGCACTCGTCGATCTGCCGGGTCTACACGTCGAGCGACCTGCGCGGCGTCGAGCTGGGCGGCGCGGTGGTCAACGTGCTCGCCGTGGCGGTGGGCCTCACCGACGCGCTGTCGCTGGGCGTGGGCGTGCGCGGCCTGGTGGTCACCCGGGGGCTCGCCGAGGCGCGGCGCCTGGGCGCCGCCTTGGGGGCCGAAGACAGGACCTTCGCCGGTCTCGCGGGGGTGGGCGATCTGGTGGCGTCGGCCAGCCACCCGCGGCACCCCGGCTACGAGGCGGGCGGCCGGCTGGTGGCTGGCAAGGCGGTCGATTCGGGCGTGATCTCGGCGGCCCAGGCCATCCTGTCGCTGGCGCGTCGCAAGGGCGTGGAGATGCCGATGACCGAAGCCATCGCCGCCATCGCGGCGGGCAAGCTCAAGCCGCGGCTGGCCATGGACATGCTGATGCGGCGAGACCCGCGCGGCGAGTAGCCGGCGGTCAGTCGGGGGCCGGGCCCGCCATGAGCGCCCGCAGGGCCAGCTCCGCCCGGATCAGCGCCGGGTCGGCCGAGAGGGTGGGCAGGTCGTCTCGCTGGTCGCGGGCGGGCGGCCGCATGGGCGAACCGTCGGCGTGCCGCTTCAGGGCGCCCCGCTGGCGGGCCATGCCGGTGGCCTGGTAGCGCTCGCCGGGGCTCAGGGCCTCGACGAGGTCGGGCAGGATGCCGCCGCCCCCCTCGACGGCCCGAGACAGCCGCCGACCGCTCGGCAGGGCCCAGACCTGGTTGGTGAACTGCACGCCGTAGCCGAGCTCGGGCTCGGCGCGGAGCGCCTGGGCCAGGCCCTTGCCCCAGGTGGGCGCCCCCACCACCACCGCGCCGGCGCGCTCTTGCAGGATGCCGGCCAGGATCTCCGCGGCAGAGGCGGTGTCGGCGTCGACCACCACCACCACCGGGGTGCCCTCGAGGGCGTGGCCGGGCACGGCCTGGTTCCAGGGCACCAGCTGCTTGCCGGTCTCGGGGTCGACGTCGGGGCCCGTCTCCGGCGCCACGCGGCCGGCGAGCTCCGCCAGCAGGCCGTCGGCCAGGAAGCGGTCGGCGATCTGCACCGCGGCGTTGACGTCGCCGCCAGGGTTGCCGCGCAGGTCGATCACCAGCCCGAGGATGCCGTCGAGGTG
Source organism: Myxococcota bacterium (assembly GCA_040264415.1). Lineage (GTDB taxonomy): Bacteria > Myxococcota_A > UBA796 > UBA796 > UBA2385 > M30B51. The sequence goes on along the minus strand of JBDQIL010000934.1, from coordinate 1,256 downwards.
GGGGTCGAGCAGGGCGTCGAGGTCGGGCTGGCTGGCCTCGCGGAACCGGGGGATGCGCACATAGGCCAGGCCGTCCGCGGCGTGCAGCCACGGCCGCCATGCGTTGTCGGGCCCCCGGTCGAAGCCCAGCACGGTCTCCATGGGCACCGCGGCGCGGGTGAGCGCGAAGTCGAGCGTGTCGTCGCCCCGGGCGACCGTCACCGCGACGCGGGTGTCGGGCTCACCCGCCAGCACCATCTCGGTCACCTCGAGGCGGCGCTGCGCGTCGATGTCGGGCAGGTGCGCGACGTAGCGGTCGTCTTCGATGGTGAGCAGCGCGTCGTCCTGGTGGACGCCGGCCTGCCACGCGGGGCTGCCGGGGATGGGGTGGACCACCCGCACGGCGCCGGCCGCGGTGGCCTCGACCACCAGCCCCACCCCCACGGTCACGCCGGCGTGGTGGCGCTCCCACGAGGCCATCTCGGCCGGCCACACCGCGCGGGTCCAGGGGTCGAGCCCGGCGAGGGCGGCGGCGGTCCAGACGTCCACCACCACCCCAGCGGGCAGCCCGGCGGCGGCCCCGGCCGCGACGCTCTGGTCGAGGTGGGCGAGGGTGGCGTCGATGTCGGGGGCGGTGGGGAGCCCGGGCCAGGTGACGTCGCTCAGGGTGGGCCAGGCGGCTCGGGCGCCCGGAGCGGCCGCGAGGGCGTCGAGCGCCCGCGTGGCCTCGTCGATGGCGGCGCCCCAGTCGGGGGCCACGTAGTACTCGGCGTCGATGCGACGCAGCAGGTGGTGGGCGGCCTCGGGCTCGACGCCCGCTTGGCCGGCGCGGGTCTCGGCGAGGGCGCTGGGGGCGTAGGACTCGCGGAGCGCGGCGTGTCGGTGCCGCCGCATGAAGCCGGCTTGCCGCCCGGGATCGTGCTCGACGCTGGCTGCGAGGGCCGCCCACGCCGCCGCGGCCTGGTCGTCGGGCGCCTCTGCGGCCACGCGCTCGAGCCGCTGCTGGAGCGCCCGGAAGCGGGGGTCATCGGGGTAGGTGCCGAGCCCAGCGGCGAGCGGTCCGCTGATGCCCCGGAACGTTCCGGTGTCGAGCGCCGCCTCGACCCGATCGGCGAGCAGGTCACGCTCGGCGTGCCGCACCGCCGCGCGCTCGGGGGCGAGGGCCTCGGCGGCCCGCACCAGCTCGCCCCACCGCTGGGCGGGGGCGGCGGGGGGGGCGTGGGCCAGCCGCGCGAGCAGACCGGCGTCGTCTCGGGCCACCGCCTGCGCGGCGAGCT
>JBDQIL010000933.1:0-2739 GCA_040264415.1 Myxococcota bacterium | reverse complement strand
GACCGCAGCTGGGTGGCTGGGGTGGGCTGGGATCTGGTGCGGGGCCCGCCCAACGCGATCCGCAAGGAGCGGGCCGAGTTGCTGGGCCCCGTCGAGCGGGTGCAGGGCCGCGCCGACGGCCGCTTCGAGGTGGTCTCCGGCGGCCAGCCTGCCCGCGTGACCCTCGAGGACGGCGGGAGCGCCGAGTGGACGGAGGCCCTCTCTCCGCCGAGCGAGCTGCTCCCGGTGCCCGATGGGCTTCCCCCAAAGCCGGACGTCGATCCGGGCCCCTTCCGGGTCGTCGGCGAGGGCCGGCTGGCGGCCCGAACCGAGGCGGGCACGGTGTCGGTCGCGCTGGGGCTTCCGGTGCAGCGCGTGCTCAACGGTCGCACCGCGACCGCCGTCGTCACGCCGCTGGGCATCGTGGGCGTGGGCCGCGACGGCTCCCTGCTCTGGCGCATGACCGAAGCCCGGCGGTGGGTGTTCACCGGCGACTTCGTCGTCGGCACCTCCCCCTGGGGCGTGCAGGGCTACCGCCTGCCGTACTGACCGCAGGCGGCGCGCCGACCCCGCTGCCCGCGGCGCCGGCCGCTACTTCGCGGCGGACTCGGTCTCCGTCGGCTGCGGGTGTCTCTCTTGCTTCCGCAAGCGCGCCTGGAGGGCCTCGATGTCCTCCTGCAGGCTCGTGAGCTTGCCGAGCAGCTCGCCCACCTCGTCCGACGCCGGGCTGCCGCCGAGGGACTCACGCCGCTCTGCCCGTTGCTGCAGGTCGTTCTCCTTCCGGGCCTCGTCCATGCCGCCCATGATGACGCCGATGAACAGGTTGAGGATGACCATCGCACCCAGCAGCATGAAGCTGACGAAGAAGAAGGCGCCGAAGACCGGGAACGAAGACGGATCGGTGCAGAGGGCCTCGTTGCCGTCGTAGCCGTACTGATCGCAGCCGAACATCTGGATGTACATGACGTCGGTCCAGTCCTCGCCCGTCACCACGCGGAACAGGCTGAGCATGGCCAGCGGCAGGTTGCGGAAGTGGATGGGGTCGTTCGCACCGAACAAGAAGACCGCGGCGACGCTGTAGACGTAGAAGAGGAGGCCGAGCAACAAGGCGACGTAGCCCATGCTCGGGATGCTCTTGAGCAGCGCCGACACCAGGATCTGGAGCTTCGGGATGGCCCGCACCAGCTTGAGCACGCGCAGCAGCCGGGCGAGGCGCAGCACCGCCACGGCGCTGGCGTCCACCGACAGGAAGCAGACCGCCACGATCAGGAAGTCGAAGACGTTCCACGGGTCGAGGAAGTAGCGCCACGGGCGGCGGCCCTCGGCGCCCATCTTGACGACGACCTCGGCCACGAAGATCCAGAGGATGATGTCGTTCAGGGCGTGCAGGATGCTGCCATACGCGTCGATCATCGACGGGTAGGTCTCGACGCCCACCACGACGCCAGCCAACAGGATGACGGCGGTGATGAAGTTGTTGAACCAGTCGGCCGTCGCGATCTTCTCGAGGAATGGCTGCACGGGAGAGCTCCAGCGGGGGCCGCGTGGACATCGCGGCGAGGCCCCGAATACCGACCGACCGCGGTCGCTGCAATGCTCCTCGGTGGTCGTTGCGTGCCTGTCACCATCGGCCCGACTGGGGATCCAACGACGCGGGCCGCCCTTCACAGGGCGGCCCGACAAGCCAGCGACAGCGCTGCGATCAGCGCGCGCTCAGGCCTCGATGCGGGCCTGAGCCAGGGCGGCATCCTTTCGGGCGGATTCGTAGGCGGGGGTGCCCGGATCGGCCGACGACAGGCGGCCCTCGGCGTCGGCCAGGGCCGCCCGGGCGGCGTCCTTGTCGACCTCACTGGCCGGCTCGCACAGATCGACCAGCAGGGTGACCTGCGTGGGGCCGACCTCGGCGAAGCCCGCGCCGACCACCATGCGCTGGTCGCCAGCGGGACCGCCGTGCAGCGCGACCACGCCGGGGCGGGTCACGGCCAACATCGGCGAGTGGTCGGTGAGCACGCCGAACTCACCGGCGATGCCGGGAGCCTGCAGCTCTTCCACCTGGCCCTTCCAGGCCACCTTGGACGGGGTGACGATCTCGATCTGGAGAGCCATGAATCAGGATCCTTCGGCCATCTCGCGGGCGGCCTCGACCACCTCGTCGATCGAGCCCTTGAGGTAGAAGGCCTGCTCGGGCAGGTCGTCGTACTTTCCGGAGAGGAGATCCTTGAAGGACCGCACCGTGTCCTCCTTCTTGACGTACTTGCCGGACATGCCGGTGAACTGCTCGGCGACGAAGAAGGGCTGGCTGAGGAACTTCTCGATCTTGCGGGCGCGGGCCACCGCCAGCTTGTCGTCGTCGGACAGCTCGTCCATGCCGAGGATGGCGATGATGTCCTGGAGGTCCTTGTACTTCTGCAGCACCTGCTGGACGTCGCGGGCCACCTTGTAGTGCTCCGCGCCCACCACGCCGGGCTCGAGGATCCGGCTGTTGGAGTCGAGCGGATCGACCGCCGGGTAGATGCCCTTGGCCGCGATGGCGCGGTTGAGCACCGTGGTGGCGTCGAGGTGGGCGAAGGTGGTCGCCGGCGCCGGGTCGGTGAAGTCGTCGGCGGGGACGTAAATAGCCTGGATCGAGGTGACCGATCCGGTCTTCGTCGCCGTGATGCGCTCCTGCAGCTCGCCGAGCTCGGTGGCCAGGTTCGGCTGGTAGCCGACCGCCGAGGGCATGCGGCCGAGTAGCGCCGACACCTCGGAGCCCGCCTGGGT
>JBDQIL010000932.1:0-2740 GCA_040264415.1 Myxococcota bacterium | reverse complement strand
GTGATGGCTGCCGTCGACGATGGTGACCTGGCCGCTCTCCGCGAAGACCCGGGCCCAGTCATCGCCCCACGTGACCGGGCGCCAGGCGAGGTGGTGGTTGACCCGCCGCAGGGCGGCGTCCTCGTCGAGGGGGTCGGGCGGCGGCGGCGCCGCGCGGCTCACGGAGGCTCCGCGGCAGACCTTCGCCTTCCCTGCGCCGCCGGCGCAGCGGACCGTCACGGCGTCTGCGGGCAGGGTGAACCAGCCGAGGCCGAGGGAGCGGCCGGGCGCCGCCGGGGCGGTGGCGAGCACGCCCTCGGCGGCCGCACCGCCGACCCGCACCCGAATCAGGCGCAGCGCGTCGAGGCGCCCGCGCACGTCGAGCGGGGCCGCGTGCTGGTCGAAGAAGGCGCGAACCACAGCGCCGTCGCCGGTGTGGAAGCCCACCGACACCGACACGGTCTGGCCCGCAGGCGCGGTGGCGCCGATGGCCGACAGGAACCCGGGGCTCGCGGCCAGCGCGCCCGCGAGAGCAGGCTCGAGAAGGCCACGCCCGCCTCGACCAGCTCCGCGTCGAGCGGCGGCTCGGGCACCGCGTCGAAGAGCGCTGACACCACCGGGCTGTTCGCCCGGGCCACCCAGAACACGCGATCGTGCAGCGCGGCAGGCAGCTCGGCGGCCAGCTCTGGCGGCAGCTCGGCGGCGGTGGTGATGCCGAGGGCTTCGGGCATCGCGCTCACGGTACCGGGCAGGCGGCGCCGTGGCCAGGGGCGTGGGGTCTCGCCCCCGCAGCCTGCCCTACTCCACCACCATCTGCGTCATCATGCCCAGCTCGGCGTGCTCGAGGATGTGGCAGTGGGCCATCCACCGGCCAGGGTTCTCGAAGGCCGTGTAGAGCACCAGCTCGTCGTCTCCGCCCACCAGCACGGTGTCGAGCAGCCCGCCGTCCCACTCGTCGAGGCGCCCGTTGCGCGAGACCACTTGGAAGAACTGGCCGTGCAGGTGGAAGGGGTGCTCGGCGCCGCTCAGATCGGTGATCTCGATGCGGGTGGGGGTGTTCGCGGCGAGCTCCATCGGCACGTGGTCACCCCAGACCGCCCCGTTGATGGTCCACTCGAGGCCCGTCTCGGTGTTCTCGCCGTTCAGGTCGAGGGTGACGGTCTGGGTGGTCTCCTGGATCTCCGGCAGGGGCTCGGCCGGCCACACCGCCCAGTCGCCTGCGCCCGCCTCGCCGTCGACCGTGGCTTCAAACAGCGGGTAGCGCTCGCCCCCCGTGAGGATCTTCAGCGTCACGTCGGTGTCGCCCGCCTGGGGCAGCACCTCGACATCGACCCGCCGGCCTACCGGCATGCGGAAGCGATCGAGCTCGAGCGGGGTGGGCAGCAGCGCGCCGTCGATGGCGATGACCCGCCAGGCGGCCCCCTCCACCTCGACCGACATCATCCGGGCGTTGGCGGTGTTGACGATGCGCCAGCGCTCCGGCACGCCCGGCCGCATGGTGCCGTCGAGCACGCGGTTCTCGCCGTTGGTGAGCAGGTGGTTGCCTAGCCGGCCGTGCATCTGCTCCATGTGGTTGGCGTTGAAGCTGCCATACGAGCCGGCGCTGTTGAGGGACACGTCGTCCACCACGAAGGCGCGCTCTTCGACCCGCTCGGCGGCCACGGCCTCGTCGGCCTCGCGGACGATGAGCATGCCCTGCAGGCCGTGCTCGATCTGCTCGTTGGCCCGCACGTGGGGGTGGTACCAGAAGGTGCCGCTGTCGGGCACCACGAACTCGTAGGTGAAGGTCTCGCCGGGCTGCACCGGATCCTGAATGGCGGGCACGCCGTCCATCTCGTCGTCGATGCGCAGCCCGTGCCAGTGGATCGTGGTCGCGTCGTCGAGCTGGTTGTCGAGCACCACGCGCAGGGTGTCGCCCACGGTGAGCTGGATGAGGGGGCCGGGAACCAGACCGTTGTAGGTCCAGACCTCGGTGGACCGCCCGCTGACCCACTCCACCTCGCCCTCGTCGGCGGTCAGGTGAACCTAGACCACGTTCGGGTCGGGGTCGTGGTCTTCGGCGAGGGTGAGGCCCCACGGCACCACAGGCGCGGGCTCGATCGCGCCGCCGCTGTCGCCGCCGACCTCGTCGGACACGGTGGGCTCACCGCTGGCGTCTTCGCTCTGCGTGCAGGAGATCGCGAGGGGCAGGAGGAGGAGCAGGCGCATGGGGGCCCTCGGGACGGGGAATTCGGGAGGAGCACCTTCGCCTATCGCGTCGCCCGCCATCCGGTGCGGGCGACGGGACTCTGACTGATCTGGACCGACGGCTCGGCAGAGGCCCACGCAGCGACGCCCCGGCCCGCCGAAGCGAGCCGAGGCGCCGGTGGAGCCGACCGCGAATCAGTAGCGGTAGTGCTCGGGCTTGTACGGACCCTCGAGCGCCACGCCGATGTAGTCGGCCTGCTCCTTGCTCATGTTGGTGAGCTTGGCGCCGAACTTGTCGAGGTGCAGACGGGCCACCTTCTCGTCGAGGTGCTTGGGCAGCGTGACCACCTCGGGCTTCTTGCCCGCGGGCTTGGCCACCCGGTTCTCGCCGTAGGCCTCGGCGTTCTTGTGCAGCTCGATCTGCGCGATGGTCTGGTTGGTGAAGCTGGCCGACATCACGAAGCTGGGGTGCCCCGTGGCGCAGCCCAGGTTGACCAGCCGACCCTCGGCCAGGATGGTGATGCTCCGCCCGTCGGGGAAGGTGACCTGATCCACCTGCGGCTTGATGTTGGTG
>JBDQIL010000931.1:0-2741 GCA_040264415.1 Myxococcota bacterium | reverse complement strand
GCGCAGCTCGCCGCCGTCGCTGGCGAGGAGCGCAGAGAGCGCCGACGGCCGCCGCGGGTCGCCCATGGGCACGATGGGGCCCCAATGGGCCTGCACGGTGGCCCCCTCGGGCGGGGGGAGCGCGCGGAAGGCGGCGCGGGCGGCCCCCTCGGAGACCGGACCGAAGAAGGCCACCGTGGCGTGCAGGTCGTCTGGATGAAAGAGGCGCACCCGCGGCGGCGGTCGCAGGCGCGACAGCCAGTCGGTGGGCAGCGCCACCGGCCACCCGACGAACCAGTTGGGCCGGCGGCTCACTGTGGAGGACGCCTCGGGTTGTAGACCAGCTCCCACGGGTGGCCGTCGGGGTCGGCGATCCAGGCCGCCCGGGCCCCCCACGGCTTGTCGTGCTGCGGGCGGGTCAGGTGCGCCCCCGCCGACACCGCCCGAGCCACCGCCGCGTCGAGCGCGTCGCGACCGGCGAGGTTCCACGACAGCCCGACGCCGCCGGGCGCCCCGGTCACCCCTGCTTCGGCGGCCATGGCCCGGCGCTCGAAGAGCGCGAGGGTCTGGCCATCGACGTCGAAGAAGGACCAGCTCGGCCCGGTCCGGGTGGGGGGGCGCTGCAACAGCTGGCGGTAGAACTCGGCCGCCCGGGAGACGTCCTCCACCGCCAGGGTCACGAAGCTGATCAGCGGCATGCCGACCGGGGGGCCGAGCTCACAGCGCGGCCAAGATGGACTGAACGCTGGCCTTCGCGTCGCCGAAGCACATGCGCGTGTTGTCGTGGAAGAACAGGGGGTTCTGCACGCCCGCGTAGCCGGCGCTCATGCCTCGCTTGAACACCACCACCGTCGCGCTCTTCCACACCTGCAGCACGGGCATGCCGTAGATGGGGCTCGACGCGTCGGTCTCGGCGCCGGGGTTCACGATGTCGTTGGCGCCGATGACCAGCACGAGGTCGGTGCTGGGCAGGTCGTCGTTCAGCTCGTCCATCTCGAGCACGATGTCGTAGGGCACCCCCGCCTCGGCCAAGAGCACGTTCATGTGGCCCGGCAGCCGGCCGGCGACCGGGTGGATCGCATAGCGAACGTTCACGCCGGACTTTCGAAGGGTCGAAGAGAACTCGTTGACCAGGTGCTGGGCGCGCGCGACCGCCATTCCGTAGCCGGGGACGATGACGATGGACTTCGCGGTCTTCGCGAGGGCCGCGACGTCGTCTGGCGCGATCTCGGTGACCTCCCCCTGCGGGCCCGCAGCGCCGGCCGCAGGGGCGGCCCCAGCGTTGGCCCCGAAGCCGCCGAAGACCACATTCCAGATCGAGCGGTTCATGGCGTTGCACATGATGTAGCTGAGGATCGCACCCGAGCTGCCCACCAGCGCGCCGGTCACGATGAGCAGGTCGTTGCCGAGCATGAAGCCCGCCGCGGCCGCGGCCCAGCCCGAGTAGCTGTTCAGCAGCGAGACCACGACCGGCATGTCGGCGCCGCCGATGGCCGCGACCAGGTGAACGCCCAGCAAGCCCGCCACCACCGAGTTGCCCACCACCAGCCAGAAGGCCAGGCCGGGCCCAGTGGTGGCGTGGCCGAGTGCGTCTTGCACGAACGGCACGGCGCCGCCCACGAGCATCAGCACGAGCGACAGGTTGAGCAGGTGGCGGCCCGGCAGCAACAAGGGCTTGCCGGACAGGCTGCCCTTGAGCTTGGCCCATGCGATGATCGAGCCGGTGAAGGTCACCGCGCCAATCGCCACGCCCAACCAGATCTCGACGAGGTGGACCACCTGCTGACCGGTCGTGGCGCCGTGCTCACCCCCGAGCAGGCTCGACATCCCCACCAGCACCGCGGCGAGACCGACGAAGCTGTGGAGCAGCGCCACCAGCTGGGGCATGGCGGTCATCGCCACCCGCTTCGCCAGCAACGCACCGATGGTGGCTCCCACCGCGACCGTGCCGCCGATGAGACCCCACGCGGTGGCGGTCCAGTCGAGCACGTTGCCCACCACGGCGGTCGCGACCACCGCGATGACCATGCCGATCACGCCCTGCAGGTTGCCGCGGCGCGCGGTCTCCTGGTTGGACAGGCCCCCCAGGCTCAGGATGAACAGCACGGCGGCGCCCAGGTAGGCGGTGGCGGCGATGCCGCCCAGGTTGTCGATCAACATCGTGCCCTCAGCGCCCATGGCGGCCTCCCTTGGTGGCCGGGGCGGGGCCCTCGCGCCGGAACATCTGAAGCATCCGCTGGGTCACGAGGAAGCCCCCGCTGATGTTGACGGTGGCCACCAGGATGGCGACCGCGCCCAGGATGGCCGCGAGGTTCAGCTCGCCCGAGGCCGCCTGAAGCAGCCCGCCCACCACGATGATGCCGCTGATGGCGTTGGTGACGCTCATCAGCGGCGTGTGCAGCGCTGGCGCCACGCTCCAGATGATCTGCCACCCCACGAAGCAGGCGAGCACGAACACGGTGAAGTGCTGGATGAAGTCGGGCGGCGCGAAGAGCCCGATGACGCCGAAGAGCGCCGCCAGCCCGACTGCCACCAGCGCGCCCTTGCTGCTCTTGGCCGGCGCAGCGGCCGGCTCGGTGGGGGCGGCCGGGCTGGGGGCCGGGGCGACCGCCTGGGTGGGCGCTGGCGCGACCGCCTTGTCGGGCACCGTGCACTCGCAGTTGCCGCCGGCAGAGGCTGCCAGATCGACCACCACAGACCCGCGTCGCATCGACCGCACCATCTCGGCGGTGATGAGCTTCGGGGCGGGCCGCCCGGGGATG
>JBDQIL010000930.1:0-2748 GCA_040264415.1 Myxococcota bacterium | reverse complement strand
GACCGGGCTGGAGACGTCCCGAGGGAGGGGGGCCAGCCGCGTCGCGTCGGGGGTCCAGGCGTCGGTCCCCACGTTCCGGAGGTCGACCCACAGCTCGACCGGCTCGCCGATCGGGAGCTCCACCGACCCACCGAGGGGGAAGGACGCGGCCTCGACCTCCGCCTGGAACCGGGCGGTCTCGCTGCGGAGCTCGTCGAGGCGCGCGTACACGTAGTCGCCGGGACACACCGTGGAGTTCCCGGGCCAGTCGCGGTGCCCTCTCGCGCTGTCGGTGTCGGTCACGATGCCGTGGTCGGCGGCGAGCGCTTGCACGACGAGCCGCGCCCACGCGAGCATCTCATCGGTGGCCTCGTGGCTGCTGCCCGGGCAGCCGCTCGGCGTGTAGCAGCCCAGGAAGCTCACCGCGATGTTGCCATCGTTGTTGCCGCCGCCCGTGGCACCGCTGCGGAGGTCGAGCGACCGGCCCTCCCAGATCGAGCCGTCCACGCCGACCACGAATTGGTAGGGGATGTCGCAGTAGTTGCCGCTGTCGATCGCGTAGGCCTGCAGGGCCCGCACCGCACCCTCCACGGTGCCCCCGGAGGTCTGGGTTCCCGCCGTGTGGTGGATGGCGAACCGATACCAGTCGTCCTCGGTCGCGGTGCAGGTGGTCGGCCGCGCGCCCCAGTCGGCGCGGGAGACGACGCCGAGGTCCGCGAGCCGTGCAGAGAGCGCGATGGGGGGCGGCGGGGCGCCGCCGCGAGGCTCGTCCACCGGCGTCAGGAGCTCCCAGGCGAGCGTGTCCAGCCCACCGAGACCCCGGGCACGAACCTGGGCCCCGGACCACTCGGCATCGAGATCGGCCACCAGCACACGGGAGGCCGCGTCCCGCCAGGTCTCGGTGACCTTCACCCATGGGCCGCTCTGGCCGCCCGCTGCGACCCCTCGGGCCTCCAACACGAGGGGCGCATCGACCGAAGCGGTGACGAGCGCTCCGACCCGCGTTCCCCCGCTCGGCTCGAACCGGACCTCGGAGGTCCGCCAGCCGGAGACCGGCACCCAGGCATCCGCCAGCGTGGGCCCGGACTCGATCGGCCCTGGAGCGACCCCACCCGCCACCGCGACACGAGACAGCAGCCCCACGCCGAGCGCGAGGAGGCGAGGGCCGCGGCTCCCCCGAGGGCCCGCAGCACCGCGTGGCGTAGGTGCTTGGCGATCGCTGTCCATCCACCCGCATCGTATCCCCGCTGACGCCGCAACGGGGCCTCCGGTCCCTCCCCTGCGCCTCCCCGGGGAGGGGGGACCACCGGCCAGCCCAGGCGCTCTCGGGCGGCCGCCCACGCGGGACACCGTCGTGACATCGTGCGGGAGGGATCGAGCTCGATACGATGCCGTCGGAGGATCTTCGATGCCCGCCCGCCGCCGCCGCCAGACGCGCCCGAGAGGCGCCGCCATGGAGACCGGGGCGGAGACCCGCTTGGCCAGGCCCGGTGGACGGGGCATGGCGCGGGGGCGCGCGCCACGGTCAGCCATGGACTGGGGGGCCGCGCTGGAGGAGGACGCGCAGGACTGGGCGGAGGACACGCCGGCGCGGGTCACGCTCACCGAGGTCACCGCCGGCCGGGTGCTGGTGGTCGGCGACGAGGGCGACGCCGTCTCCTGGGTTCAGGGCGCGCTCACGCGGCTCGGCCTGCCCGTCGCGCAGACCGGCACCCTGGGCGAGACGACCGCGGGTCTGGTGGAGCGGTTCCAGCAGCTCAACGATGTCCAGGTCAACGGGATGGTGGGGCCCACGACCCTCGCCGTGCTGCAGCGCGCGGTCGAGGCCAGCCTGTCGATCGACGAGTTCAAGGCGCTCGCGCGGGGCGCCCCCGAGGCCAGCCTGCGCAGCTACCTCCCCCACCTCAACGCCAGCATGCTCCGCGCCGGCATCGACACCGACGCGCGCAAGGCCGCCTACATCGCCCAGCTCGGTCATGAATCGGACGGGTTCCACACCCTCGAGGAGTACGCCAGCGGGGCCGCCTACGAGGGGCGGGAGGACCTGGGCAACGTCTTCTCCGGCGATGGCCGTCGGTTCAAGGGGCGCGGGCCCATCCAGATCACGGGCCGCTACAACTACACCCGCTACAGCGAGCTGGTGGGCGAGGACCTCGTCGCCAACCCCGAGCGCGCGGCCACCGCCGAGGTCGGGTTCAAGATCGCGGCCGAGTACTGGAAGCAGAACGACCTGAACCGCCTCGCTGACAACGGCCGCTTCGGCGACATCACCCGCCGCATCAACGGGGGCACCAACGGCTGGGACGACCGCAACCGGCGCCACGCGCAGGCGGCGGACCTGCTGGCTCGAAACGCGGACCAACCCAAGGTGACGGTCCCGAGCGCGGCCGGCCCGAGCCTGTCTGGTTCCCACGGCGCCGAGGCAGCGGTCGCCGGGGTGCAGGCCCTGCTGGGGGAGGCCCGGGCCGCGCTCGCCGCAGGCGACCTCGCCACTGCGAAGGACCGCGCCCATGCCGCCGCACAGGCCGCGCGCCGCGCGCGCACCGACGGCGCGCTGGCCGACTCCCAGGCAGAGCCCTGGATCCGCACGGCAGGCACCCTGTGGACCCGCGCCCACCAGCAGGAGCGGGGGGGGATCTCCGGACCGGCCGACAGCGCGCTGGCCTCGTCCGCAGCCTCCCTGGATGGCGCCGAGTTGGCGCTGGAGGACCGCGACTTCCTGCGCGCGAAGGACCAGGCCCACCGGACGGCCGAGCAGGTCCGCGAGCG
>JBDQIL010000929.1:0-2749 GCA_040264415.1 Myxococcota bacterium | reverse complement strand
GGGGGGCGGAGGCGGGCATCGGCCGAATATGGTGGCGTTTTGTGGCGGGGGCCCGCGGCCGCCGCGGTGGGGTGGGCGCTTGGGGGGGCGGGCCCTCAGTGCCGGTGGTCGTAGGACGGCTTGCGGCGGCCGCGTTCCCCGGCCTCAAATCGCCACGATATTCGGCCTTTGCCCTCGTCCTCCACCCTGAGGAACACAGGGCGCCCCGGGTCGATTAGGCTCGAAGCAACCCATCGCTGCCCGAGGTATCCATGCACGCCGCCCTGCAGACCCTCCATGCCCTCCGGGCCGCCGCCGGCCCGGCCGACACCATCGGCCTGTCCGACGACCTCCTGCAGCGCTTCCTCGACCATGACCCCACCCTGGCCGCCGCCGTCGTCGCGGCCGCCGAGGCCCAGGCCGAGCTGCTCGCCGCGCGCCCCGAGCTGGTCACCGACCCCGAGGCCGACGTCATCGAGCGCCTCCAGGCCGGCTTCGTCAACTTCTACGCCGCCGACGCCGTCAACCCCTACGTCGCGCTGGCCGCCCGCGGGCCCTGGGTGATCACCACCCACGGCGCGGTGGTGCACGACAGCGGCGGCTACGGCATGCTGGGCTTTGGCCACGCCCCCGAGCCGGTGCTCGAGGCGCTCGCGAAGCCCTGGGTCATGGCCAACATCATGACCGCGGCGCCGTCGCAGCAGCGCTTCGTCGAGAACCTGCGCGCCGAGGTGGGCCACGCCCGCGCAGACGGCTGCCCCTTCAGCCGCTTCATCTGCATGAACTCGGGCAGCGAGGCGGTCACCGTGGGCGCCCGCATCGCCGACGTCAACGCCCGCATCCAGACCGACCCCGGCGGCCGCCACGCGGGCAAGCGCCGGGTGCTGTTGGGCATCGAGCGCGCCTTCCACGGGCGCACCGGCCGGCCGGCGCGCTTCAGCCACTCCACCCGGCCGGCCTACGCCAAGCACCTGGCCAGCTTCCGCGACCTGAGCGACGACCTCTGGACCATCCCGCCCGGCGACCTCGACGCGCTCCGGGCCGCCTTCCAGCGGGCGAACGACGAGGACATCTTCATCGAGGCCTTCTTCATCGAGCCGGTGCAGGGGGAGGGCGCGCCCGGCGCCCCGGTCACCCGCGCCTTCTACGACGAGGCCCGCCGGCTCACCCTCGAGCACGACTCCATCCTGCTCATGGACAGCATTCAGGCCGGGCTGCGCACCTGGGGCACCCTGTCGATGGTGGACTACCCCGGCTTCGAAGACTGCGACCCCCCCGACATGGAGACCTGGTCGAAGGCGCTCAATGGTGGACAGTACCCGCTCAGCGTGCTGGGCCTCACCGACCGGGCGGCGGCGCTCTACCGGGTGGGCATCTACGGAAACACCATGACCACCGCGCCCCGCGGCCTCGAGGTGGCCAACGCGGTGCTGGGCATGATCACGCCCGAGCTGCGCCAGAACGTGCGCGACCAGGGCTGCAACTTCGTGGGCGACCTCACCCGCCTGATGCAGCAGCACCCCGACCTCATCACCGAGGTGCAGGGCACCGGCCTGCTGTTCTGCTGCGAGCTCAACCCCGAGCGCGCGCAGGCCATCGGCCCCGGCAGCGCCGAGGAGCGGTGCCGCCACAAGGGCCTGGGCATCATCCACGGCGGCAAGAACGCGCTGCGCTTCACCCCCCACCTGCGCATCACCGACGCCGAGCGCGAGATGATGATGCAGATCCTGGGCGAGGTGCTCACCGACATCGCCGCCGAGCAGAGCCAGGCGGCGCGCTAGCCCCGCGGCGCTCACGCACCGCTCGCGGCCCCTTTCGCCCGCCCGTCACGGCAGCAGGCGCACCCGCAGCGTGGCCCGCCCGCCGCCCGCGAACAGGTCTGGGACGTCGGCCACCAGCCCAAAGCCCAGCCCGTCGTAGAGCGGGTCGGAGCCACAGCCGTGCAGGCATGTGGCGAAGACCGCCGCCGCCCCGGCGTCACGGGCCGCCCGCACCCGGGCCGCCGCCAAGGCCCGGCCGATGCCGCGGCGGCGGGCGGGCGCCTCGACCACCATGCCCGACAGCAGCCACGCCTCATCGAGGGGGGCGCGCCAGTCGCCCGGGCCGGTCCACCGACCGCGCGGGTCGGCGCCGGGACGGGCCTCCCCCAGCGACAACGCCAGGGCCCGCAGCGTGGGGTGCGCCGGCGGGGCTGCGTGCGCGAAGCCAAAGCCCACCGACGCGCCGCCCTGCTCCGCCACCCAGCCGCGCGCGACCATCGCCCTCCGCAGCCCCCGCCATGCGAGGGCGCGCTGCCACCAGGGGATCCATGCCGCGAACTCGGCCTTGTAGAGGCCGAGCGCCCAGTCCGCGTCATGGGGCCGGAGGGGCCGGACCGAGACCGCACCGCTCACGGCCCGTTTCGCCCGCCCGGCATGCTCCGCCCCGCGGTCAGCTCCCAGGGCGCGCCGCGGCCGGGCCCCCGGAGGGACTGGAGCTGGGCCAGGGTGTGCTCGCGGGGCCCCTCGGGCAGCATGCTGGCCAGGTGCTGCATCTCGTGGGGCCGGTGGTCCCAGGTGAGCGCCAGCGCCCACGCGACGCCCCGCCACGCCGCGTCGGCGCAGCCCGCGGAGCGCGCCTCGAGCTGTCGCGCGAGGTCGGCCGCCTCGGCCTCCGACGACCACGGCACCCGCAGCACGCGCCCCCGCGCCGCGCCGTGAACGAAGACGCAGCGCTGCGGCTCGGGCACCCGCGCCGTCAGCGGTGCCAGCCCCGCGACCTGGGCCGCGGG
>JBDQIL010000928.1:0-2749 GCA_040264415.1 Myxococcota bacterium | reverse complement strand
CGCCTTCGTCGAGAAGCGGCGCGCAGCCTTCACGGGTCGATAGGTGAGGAGCCTGTCCTGTCGAGCATGCGGCGCGGCCTTCACGGCCGACGCGGTCGACCGCAGGCTGGCCATCGTGTCTTGCGCGCACTGCGGCGCGCTCTTCGACTTGGCCGCGCCGCATGCTCGACAGGACAGGCTCCTCACCTATCGACCCGTGAAGGCTGCGCGCCGCTTCTCGACGAAGGCGCCCATGCCCTCCGTCTGATCGTCGGTGGCGAAGCAGAGCCCGAACAGCGAGGCCTCTGCGGCGAGGCCCGCCTCGAGGTCGAGCCGATCGGTCTCGTGCACGGCGCGCTTCACGAGGCGGACCGCCACCGGGCCGTTGCGGGCGATGCGCCGCGCCATCTTCATGGCCTCCTCCACCACGTCGTCCTCGGTGCGCTTGAGCGCGATGCCGATCTCGACGGCCTCTTCGGAGGACACGTTGCGACCGGTCATCATGAGCTCGAGCGCCCGCTGCCGACCCACCCGCCGCACGAGGCGCTGCGTGCCGCCGAACCCGGGGATGACGCCCAGCTTGACCTCGGGCTGGCCGAAGACCGCGTTTGCTCCGGCGAGGATGAGGTCGCAGCACATGGCCAGCTCGCAGCCCCCCCCCAGGGCGAAGCCGTTGACGGCCGCGATGGTGGGCGCGGAGAAGGCCTCGAGCTTGCCCAGCATGCGCTGACCGCCGCGGGCCATCTGCTCGGCCTGCAGCGCCGTGAAGTCGGCCATCTCGGTGATGTCGGCGCCCGCGGCGAAGGCCCGGGGGCCGCCGGTCACGACCAGGGCGCGCAGCCCCAGGGGCTCGATCTGGTCGATCGCGTCGCCGAACTCGGCCACGAGCTGGGCGGAGAGCGCGTTGAGCGCCTTCGGCCGGTTCAGGCGGAGGATGCCCACGCCGTCGTCGGTCTGCTCGAAGGTCAGGGTCTCGAAGGGGCCCACGGTGGGGCGGTCGGTGGTCATGGTGTCGCCCTACTTGCGGTAGTCGTAGAAGCCGCGGCCGCTCTTGCGGCCCAACCAGCCCGCCTCGACGTACTTCCGCAGCAGGGGGCTGGGGCGGTACTTCGAGTCGCAGAAGCCCTCGTGGAGGACCTCCATGATGGCGAGGCAGGTGTCGAGGCCGATGAAGTCGGCCAGCGTGAGCGGGCCCATGGGGACGTTGGTGCCCAGCTTCATGGCCTGGTCGATGTCCTCGACCGTGGCGACGCCCTCGTAGAGCGCCTGGCAGGCCTCGTTGATGTAGGGCATCAGCACGCGGTTCACGATGAACCCGGGCATGTCCTTGACCGACAGCACGGTGGTCTTGCCCATGCGCTCTGCCACGGTGTTGACCGCCTCGTAGGTGGCGTCGGTGGTGGCCATGCCCCGGATGAGCTCGACCAGCTTCATCACCGGCACGGGGTTCATGAAGTGCATGCCCATGAACCGCTCGGGGCGGTCGGTGTGCGAGGCCAGCTTGGTGATCGAGATGGACGACGTGTTCGACGCCAAGATGGCGTCGGGGTGGGCCACGGCGACCAGCTGCTCGAAGATGCGCTGCTTGAGCCCGGGGCTCTCGGTCGCGGCCTCGATGACGAGCTGGGCGTCGGCCACGTGCGCCATGTCGGTGGACGTGGTGACGCGGGCCAGGGCGCTGTCGGCGTCGTCTTGGGAGATGCGCTCTTTGGCCACCTGCCGGCCGAGGTTCTTTCGGATCGTCGCGCGGGCCCGCTCGAGGGCCGCCTCGGAGATGTCGACCAGGCGGACGTCGTAGCCGGCCATGGACGCGACATGGGCGATGCCGTTGCCCATCTGGCCAGCGCCGATGACGCCGATGATGTGGATGTCGTCTGCGGTCGGGGTGCTCACCAGTGGCTCCGGGTGCGGGGGAGGGGCGGCCTAACCGGGCCGGGCCGCCGAGTCGGACGGGATAGGTCTCGCACGCGATCGTCGACCCCGGAGGTCCCATGTCTCGCGACACCGCGCACCTGCCCGCGCCCCTGCTGGCCTACGTCCGCGAGATCGGCGCGCCGGCCGACCCGCTGCTGAGGCGTCTGCGGGACGAGACCGCGACCCTCGAGTGGGCCCGCATGCAGATCAGCCCCGAGCAGGGGCAGCTCATGGCGCTGCTGGTGCAGGCCCTGGGCGCGAAGCGGGCCTTCGAGGTGGGCGTGTTCACCGGCTACAGCGGGCTGGTGACCGCGCGGGCGCTCGGTGAGGGCGGGCACCTGGTCGCCTGCGACATCAACCCCGAGACCACCGCCATGGCCCGTCGCTACTGGGCCGAGGCGGGGGTGGCCGACCGGATCGACCTGCGCCTCGCGCCGGCCCTCGAGACCCTCGACGCCCTGCTCGCAGACGGCCAGGCCGGCACCTACGACTTCGGCTTCCTCGACGCAGACAAGGCGAACTACCCGCACTATTACGAGCGCGGCGTTCAGCTGCTGCGACCCGGCGGCCTGCTCGCGGTGGACAACACCCTGTGGAGCGGGCGGGTGGTCGATCCAGATGACCGAGAGCCGAGCACGGTGGCCATCCGCGCGCTCAACGCGCGGGCCGCGTCCGACCCCCGCGTCGTGACCGCCATGGTGCCCATCGCCGACGGGCTGACCCTGTGCTGGAAGCGCTGACCGGGGCCGCGCGCTGGCGGCCCGAGTCGGCGCCCTGGCCGCACACCGACGCCGACCCCGCCGCGGTCGAGGCAGCCACCCGGGCGCTCTCTCGGGGTGGGGCGGTCTGGGTGGTG
>JBDQIL010000927.1:0-2757 GCA_040264415.1 Myxococcota bacterium | reverse complement strand
CGATGGCGGCCAGCGCGCCGAGCGCCTGGGCGGCCCGCATGCGCACCTCGGGGTCGGGGTCGGCGAGCAGCGCGCCCACGGCGTCGGCCGAGCCCGGGACGGGTCGGTGCCGCAGCCCCGACGGCATCGCTCGAAAAGACGCCTTGAAGCACCTCGCCGGCACGCCGGAGGGCGCCCGCGCGGCCCTCGACGCCCTCGATGATCCCGATGGCGAGGTGCGCAAGCTCGCGGTCGAGTCGCTCGGGTGGGAGCCGTCGCCCCAGCCGGCCCTGCTGCGGGCCCTCCCCGACCCCGACCCCGATGTGCGGGTGACCACCCTCATCGCGCTGCGGCACCGACCCGTCCCGGGCTCGGCCGACGCCGTGGGCGCGCTGCTCGCCGACCCCGACCCCGAGGTGCGCATGCGGGCCGCCCAGGCGCTCGGCGCGCTGGCCGCCATCGAGTCCGACGGCGGCGCCCGGGCCTGGCTCGAGCCGGTCCGCGCCGACCCCGATGAGCGCACCCGCGCCGCCGCCATCTCGGCCTGGCCCGCGCGCCTCGACCCCGCGGAGCCCGCCGCGCTGGTGCGTCGGGCGTCCGCTCGGGCGGGCGGCCCCCCCTGCGATCGGCCGGGCGAAGACCTCCTGGCATGGAGCGCGTGCCCGGCCGCCCCACCGCGAGCGGCCACCGCGGGGCGCAGCCTGCTGCTGCTCGAAGACGACCTGCTGCACCTGCGCGCCTCCTGGTCGAGCCCCAAGGACCGACCGGCCTCGCACCGGGTGCTCCGCCCGCCGGTCTTGCGGGACTACGGCGACCCGAACCGGGGATGACCGGCCTCTACGGCGGGGCCTCGGCGAGCCGCGCGGTCTGCTGCGGCGACTGGATGCGGGACGGGCTAGGATGAGCCCGATGAAGTCCACGGCCACCACCCCGGCGCCCGTCGCCACCGCTGGCGCTCCTGGTGTCCCAGGCGCCCACCCGACCGTCGGCGCCTGCTTCGCGGCCATCCGGGCGCCCGAGCTGTACCGCAACTTCATGGTGCACGGCTTCGTGATGTTCCCGGCCGGCATGGTGCTCTGCTACGTCGCCACGCTCATCGACGGCGCCGCGGGCGTCGCGTCCCTCCCCCAGCCCGGCCTGCGCCTGGCGCTGGGCGCCGCCATGGTGGGGCTCGGCGGCGTCTGGGTCTGGTACGTCTACGGCTTCCTCTTCCTCGTGGGCCACGGCTCGCCGGGCACGCACGTCGACGGCGGCCCCACGGATCTGGTGGACACGGGCCCCTACACGATGATCCGGCACCCCTCCGTGCTGGGCAAGGTGCTCGCGGTGGCGGGCCTGGGCGTGGCCTGGGGCAGCCCCATCTTCCTCGGCGTGTTCCTGCCCATCCTGGTGGCCTACTCTCTGGTCACCAACCGGCTGCTCCAAGAGCGCTTCTGCGACGAGCGGTTCGGGCCCGCCTACGCGCTGTACCGGTCGCGGGTGCCCATGGTGGTGCCGCGCCCAGCCGGCATTCGGCGCTGGCGAGCCGGCCAGTCGGCCCTCACCGCGGCCGAGCGCAACGCCCCGCGGGGTCACCCCCCCGGCATCGGCACCGAGTTCCTCTACTACCTCGCAGCGCTGGCGGCGCTCATCAGCATCGCCGCGGGCGTGGCCGCCTGGGTGGCTTGAGGCCGCTCGTCAGTCGAGCGCCTTCCACGCGTCCCGCGCCGTCTCCCGGCTGACGGGATCGGGCACGCGGTAGATCTGAACGGGGTCGCCGTCGCGGGTGCTGCTGACCTCGGGCGGTCCCAGCGCGAGGCGCAGCAGGTCGACCAGGGCCTGGCGGTCGTCGGGCGCGAAGAGCAGCGGATGCACCGCCACCGCGCCGATCCCCAGCTTGCTCAGGTCACGGCGCACCGAGGCGGGCTCGAGCGGCTCGCCGGCGCCGAACTCGAGCGCCCGTCGGGTGAGCCAGTGGGTCGCCCGCACACGGGGAGACGCGTCGAGCCCGGTGCCGATGCAGTCGCTGGCCATGGGGCGCCCGTGCACGCGCTGGTAGGTGCAGGTGAGGTTGTTCATCCGGAGATCGGCGTCGGTGGCGCCCCCCGCCGGCCGCGCCCACACCTCGAGCACGGCGCCGTCCCAGTCACGGATGCGAAGGTAGGCGTCGGGCACCTCGAGGGGCACCAGGGCCGAACGGAGCGGCACCATCGGGCGTCCGGTGGCGTCCCAGAGCGCCGCGAGCATCACCCCGCCCAACAGCCAGCGCCGGGGGCCGAGCTGGTGCGCCAGGCGGGTGGTCACCGCCGCCGCCACGCCACCGAAGCCGAGCGCCGCCAGCCACGCGAACCGGTACGGGAAGTGGAAGAAGACGTCGCCCTCGAGCCAGACCAGCGGAAAGAGCAGGCCCGGCAGGTTCGGGAAGCCGGGCCAGGGGGGGCCGGTGACCGGGCCGCCCGGCCCCCCCGGCGTGGGGGCGCCGCCCACCAGCAGCCGCTCGAGCGCGGGCATCGAGTACAGCGGCCCGTCGATGGTCTCGATCATCGGGCCGAGCGACAGCGCGGCGAGCATCACCCCGCCGAGCACCCACCGCCGGGGGCCGAGCTGTTGGGCGAGCCGCGTGGTCACTGCCGCCGCCACGCCACCGAAGCCGAGGGCCGCCAGCCAGGCGAAGCGGTACGGGAAGTGGAAGAAGACGTCGCCCTCGAGCCAGACCAGCGGAAAGAGCAGGCCCGGCAGGTTCGGGAAGCCGGGCCACGGGGGTCCGGTCACGGGGCCGCCCGGCCCCCCCGGCGTGGG
>JBDQIL010000926.1:0-2765 GCA_040264415.1 Myxococcota bacterium | reverse complement strand
TGGCCGCGGTAGCTGGTCATCTCGACCATCGTGATGCCCTGCTCCAGGAACTTCTGCTTGAACTTCGCGAAGCGCCCCCAGTCGCCGTAGGTGCGGGCCACCAGGATGCGCCCCTTGTCCTTGAGGCGCCGCATGACGGGGCGGATGTCGAACTTGCCCAGGCCTTCCTTCTCACAGCCGGCGGCGACGTTCTCGAAGTCAATCAGTACACAGAGCTTGTTTTCCAAGGTTCACATTCCAGGTAGGGATGTTGGGGAGCGGCCTTCGCGCCCCGGCGTGTTCCGGGCGGCGCGGGCTGCTGTCGCGCGCTCCATAAGCGTTGTGGTCGGGCGCCACAACCGCGGTCACGGCTGCCCGGTCGCTTTCGGGGTAGGAGACCGACCCGCCACGGAGACACCATGGACTTCGAGCAGTTCAGCGGCGCCGACAAGTACATCCCCGACCCGGGGCTGGTCGCCGACGTCAACGCCGCCATCGCGCTCCAGCGCCCCCTGCTGGTGCGCGGCGAGCCCGGTACCGGAAAGACCATGCTCGCCCACGCTGTGGCCGAGGGCCTGGGTCGCCGGCTGATGACCTGGCACGTGAAATCGACCACCATCGCGCAAGAGGGGCTGTACCACTACGACGTGGTGCAGCGTCTCAACGACGCGCGGTTCGCCGAGGTCGACGGCATCGACGTCTCCGACATCCGCCGGTACATCCGGATGGGGGTGCTCGGCCAGGCCTTCCGCGCCGAAGACGACGTGGTGTTGCTGATCGACGAGATCGACAAGGCCGACGTCGAGTTCCCCAACGATCTGCTGCGTGAGCTCGACGAGATGGCCTTCCACGTGCCCGAACTCGACGAGACCGTCCGCGCCGAGCGCCGGCCGGTGACGATCATCACGTCGAACGCCGAGAAAGAGCTCCCCGACGCCTTCTTGCGGCGCTGCGTGTTCCACTACATCCGGTTCCCCGAGCCCGACCGGATCCGCGCCATCGTCACCGCCCACCTCCCCCAGCTCGAAGAGGGCCTCGTCTCGGCGGCCATCGAGCGGTTCTACGGGCTGCGGCGGATCGAGGGGCTCCGCAAGAAGCCCTCGACCAGCGAGCTGCTCGACTGGCTGATGGTGCTGTCGCGCTCGGGCGCCGATCCCCAAGACATCCTCAAGCGCATGCCCTACCTCGGGGTGCTCGTGAAGCAGGAGCGCGACCTCGACCTGCTCAAGAGCCGTCGCGTCCCCTGGGCCTGAACCCCCATGGCCTGAACCCCGGAGCCCCGCATGTTCGACCTGCTGCTGCTCAACCTGCGCAGCCAGGGCCTCAAGGTGGGCCTGGGGGAGTGGCTGGTCTTCCTCGACGGGCTGCAGCGAGGGTTGGCCACCAACCTCGACGAGCTGTATCGCTTCGGTCGCGCGGTGCTCGTGCACAGCGAGACCCAGTTCGACACCTGGGACCTCGCGTTCACCGCGACCTTCGACGGGGTGGCCCTGCCGCCTGAGATCTCCGAGCAGCTGGCGGACTGGCTCGCCCAGGCCATCGACCGGCCGGGTGAGCTGGTGGAGCACGACCTCGACCCCGAGGAGCTCCGCCGGCAGTTCGAGGAGCGACTGAAGGAGCAGAAGGAGCGCCACGACGGCGGCAGCCGCTGGGTGGGCACCGGCGGGACCTCGCCCTTCGGCCGCCAGGGGCGCAGCCGCAACGGCGTGCAGGTGGGTGGCGGGGGCAACCGCTCGGCGCTCATGGTGGCGGGCGAGCGCGAGTGGCAAGACTACCGGGCCGACCGCGCGCTCTCGAGCCGCGACTTCGCGGTGGCGCTGCGGGCCCTGCGCAACCTCGCCCGTGAGGGGCCCATTGAGCTCGACCTCGACGACACCATCGACCGCACCGCGAAGAACGCTGGCGACATCGACCTGAGCTTCCGGAGGGCGCGCCAGAACCGAGTGCACCTGGTGCTGCTGCTCGACACCGGCGGCTCGATGGCGCCGCACGCGCGGCTGGTCGAGGCGCTGTTCAAGGCGGCGCAAGACGAGAAGGGCTTCAAGAGCTTCGAAGCCTTGCAGTTCCACAACGCGCCGTATGGCTGGCTCTACAAGAGCTACCAGACCGGCGAGCGGGTGAGCATCGACGCCTGCTTGCGCGAGTGGACCCCCCAGCACCGTCTGGTCTTCGTGGGCGACGCCTCGATGGCTCCCTATGAGCTGTTCGATCCGCAAGGGGTGGGCTGGGGCTTCGCGCGTCCGCGCCAGGGGCCGAGCATGTCGGGGCTCGAGTGGATCAAGCTGTTGAAGTCACGCTTCCCGGCGGCGATCTGGCTCAACCCCGACCCCAAGCGCTGGTGGGACCACCCCACGGTGCGCGCCATCGGCGCGGTGGTGCCCATGTTCCCGCTGACGGTGAGCGGGCTCGAAGACGGCGTGCGCCGGCTGCGGGCGGCCCGCCTATCGCGCCGCGCTCTCGGAGCCCGCATGCGTCGCCTCTCCTTGCTCCTCGTCCTGATCGCCGCCTGCGGCGGTGAGGCCGCCGACTCTGCCGCGTCGTGCGACGCCGACGGCGCGGCCGCCGGTCAGGTGACCGGGACCCTCGATGGTCAGCCCTGGGCGGTGGACGCCACCTGGTCATGGAGCGGCGACGCGGTCCAGGTGACCACCTCGACCGCCGACGGCTGGCGGATGACCCTGGTGGCGCAGCGCGACCTGGACGGCCGCAGCGTGCGAGAGGTGGCCGAGGCGGGCGGCAGCACCGCGACCGTCGAGCTCTCGGCGGATGACGGCTTCGCGGTGCTC
>JBDQIL010000925.1:0-2768 GCA_040264415.1 Myxococcota bacterium | reverse complement strand
CCGCCCACCCGCGTGACCGGGATCGGCCGCGTGCGCTTCGCGGGCGGCGCCGACCGGCTCCGGCTGTCGCAGGGCGACCAGACCATCATCCTGCTCGACGGCATGCGCTTCGATCTCGCCGCCGGCATCTGGGGGGTGACCGCCGTGTTCGACGGGGCGCGGGTGCCCGTCCGCGAGCTCGACATCACCGCCGACGGCGACGTCACACTCTCCTGTGACTCCGTCGAGCGCGTCTGCGACGTGGCGCCCACCGCCGCCCCGTGAGGCCCCGGCCGAGGCGGGCGAGCCCGGGGGGCCTCCCTGGGACCTTGATCCCCCCCTCGGACCGTCGTACCCTGCGCTCGATGTCTGCCCTGCCGGAGCCCCCATGCCCTCTCGGATCGTCCTGCCCGCTGCGGTCCTCGCCACCCTCATGGGGTGCGGAACCGTCTGGGAATTCCGCGACGACGACAGCGATGGTGTGTCCGTGGCCGAAGGCGACTGCTGGGACCTGAAGGAGGGGCCAGAGGGCTCGGGCCTCACCGGCGCCGACATCTACCGCGGCGCCCCCGACCAGCCCTACGATGGCATCGACGCCGACTGCGCCGGGAACGACGACTACGACCTCGACGGCGACGGCTGGGTGCCCCTCGACGAGCACATCGGCAAGACGACGCTCGGCGTGCCCGACTCGGGCGGCGACGCCCACCTCGGCGCCGGCGACTGCTTCGACGCGCCGAACGAGATCGTGGGCGACGACGACGACGCCCGCGCCGCCCTCGCCGCCTTCGCCCAGGGGGAGAACGCCCTCGGCGTCGCCGCGCAGGTCATCGCGATCCCGCCCGAGGTCGACACCGACGACGCCGGCGCCGCCTACACCCAGCTCCGCCCCGAAGAGGTCCACCCGGGCTTCGAGGGGGACGACGCCTGGTACGACGGCATCGACGCGAACTGCGACGGCGCCGACGAGTTCAACCAGGACGGCGACGTGCGGGCCGACAGCGGCGCGCCCTGGTACACCGCCCACCACGCCCGCATCTCGGCCGACGCCTGGCTGGCCCGCGACTGGGACGCCGCCGAGGTCGGCGAAGACTGCATCGACAGCGACGGCGCCGACCCCCGCGACGCGCCGAACGGCGCCGGCAAGCCCGCCGACGCGGTCAACCCCGACGCCGACGAGATCTACTGGGACGGGACCGACGACGACTGCGACACCGACACCACCCGCGACTGCGACTACGACGGCGACGACTTCCGCGGCGACCCCACTGTCGAGCTCGAGTCCGACAGCGCGTGCGCCTTCGACGACGACGAGTCCATCGACTGCAACGACGAGGACGCAGAGGCCTTCCCCAACGGTGAGGTCGAGGTCTTCTACAACGGCATCGAAGACAACTGCGACGACGCCGACCAAGACGGCGACCAGGACGGCGACGGCTACTGGGCGCACGACTACTGCGCGCGCGTGCCGGGCGGCTGCGAGGCTGTGGGCCCGAACGTCGCGGTCCCCGACCTCGCCACCAACTTCGACTGCTGGGACGACCCCGCGGTGGCCGCGACCGACGTCGCCTGGCCGGCCGGCGCCCCCGCCCCCCACGCCGACATGGCTCCCGTGGCCGGCTTCTCGTCGCTGGTCAGCACCGACGTGCACTCCCAGCGGGTCGACCGACCCTACGATGGCGTCGACCAGGACTGCCAGGGCTGGCTGAACGGCGCTGGCGCCCCCGCCGACTTCGACTGGGACGGCGACTCGGACGAGGTGGAGACCGACTACTCCACCGACGGCACCGGCACGACCGGCACCGACTGCCTCGACTGCCCCGACGCCTGCTTCAACGGGACCGCCACGGGCGACCTCGACATGTACTGCACCGAGGCCTGCGGCAGCCAGGACACCAACCCCGCGGGCCTGTCCACCGTCGAGATCTACGGCGGCGCCTATGACGAGTGGTACGACGGCACCGACGCCGACTGCGACGACTGGTCCGACTACGACGCCGATCGCGACGGCCACGACCACCAGCAGTACAGCGGCGGAGACTGCTACGAGGACACCTTCGTAGACCTCTACTCGCCGTCGGGCAGCCACGACCCCACCCACTTCTACCCGGGCTCCTCCTTCGAGGTGGTGGGCGACGGCTTCGATCACGACTGCGACAGCATCGAGGTCTGCTACGAAGACGACGACGACGACGGCTACCTCGACGCCACGGGCGACACGCTCAGCTCGACGACCGACCTCGACTGCGACGACGCCTTCGAGGGCACCGACGACGACCCCGTGACCGACTGCGACGACAGCGACGCGGGCGACTACCCCGGCGCCACCGAGACGGTGGGCAACCAAGACGACGAGGACTGCGACGGCGGCGAGATCTGCTACCTCGACGACGACAACGACGGCTTCCGGCCCGACAGCACCTCCACCATCGCCTCGGCCGACACCGACTGCACCGACACCGACGAGGCCACGAGCAGCCAGCCCACCACCGACTGCGACGACTCCGACTCCGGCGACTACCCCGGCGCCACCGAGATCGTGGGCAACCAAGACGACGAGGACTGCGACGGCGGCGAGATCTGCTTCGTCGACGCCGACGACGACGGCTTCCGGCCCAACGCCACCGACACCACCACCTCCACCGACACCGACTGCACCGACACGGGCGAGGCCACGAGCAGCCAGCCCACCACCGACTGCGACGACTCCGACTCCGGCGACTACCCCGGCGCCACCGAGATCGTGGGCAACCAAGACGACGAGGACTGCGACGGCGGCGAGATCTGCT
>JBDQIL010000924.1:0-2770 GCA_040264415.1 Myxococcota bacterium | reverse complement strand
TCTCTCGGCCACCTGGACCCCCGGCGCCGCGCCCCTGACGCCGGCCCCCGCGTTCGCCGAGGCCAACCGCCCCCACCAGGTCACCCAGGTCGACACCTGGCCCAACATCCTGCTCGAACGCGGGGTCGCCCTCGACGGATACCTCTACACGCGGGCCCCGTGGCTCGACACCGAGGGCCACGTCGAAGAGGGCCTCTTTCGGCTGGACGGCGCCCAGACCCCCGTGGACGACCCCGCCGTGAAGGCGCGCCTAAAGAGCCTGCTCGCCGCCTGGGACGAGGCCGCCCCCGGGCCCCGAGAGGCCGAGCTCAGCCCCGAGACGCGGGCCGCCCTCGAGGCCCTGGGCTACCTCGATCCGAACGACCGACCGCCCACGCCCGCCACGGGCGCTCCGGCCGGCGAGGGAGACTGAGTGGCCGACCTGAGCCCCGAAGACCGCGCCTTGCTTCAGGCAGCGGCGACCGCGCGCCTGAACGCCCTGGCCCCCATCAGCGGGTACCAGGTGGGCGCCGCCGTGCGCCTGCACGACGGCACCATCGTGCCCGGCTGCAACGTCGAGAACTGGGTGCTGCCGGTCTCGATCTGCGCCGAGCACGGGGCCATCGCGGCGGCGACCGCCCGCGGCACCCACCGCTTCGACGTGGTCGCTGTGTTCACGCCCAGCAGCCCCCCGGCGGTCCCCTGTGGAAACTGCCGCCAGATCCTGCACAACCACGGCATCAAGCGCGTGCTGCTGGGCAACCCCGAGGGCGAGGTGCGTCAGCTCACCTTGAACGAGCTGCTGCCCTTCCCCTTCGACTACGAGCGCGACGCCCCGAGCTGAGCCGACCGCCCGCTCAGCCCGCGCGCTCGAGCGCCGCCCGGGCGGCCCGAACCCGCGCGATGGCCTCTTCGGGGGTGGCGCCGGTGGCCAGCAAGTGGCCCACCTTGCGCTTGGGCCGAGGCTCCTTGTCGTAGAGGAACAGGTGCACCCCCGGCATGGCGAGCGCGCGCTCGAAGGGCGGGGGGCCGTCGTCCCACAGGTCGCCGAGCAGGTTGGCCAGGGCCACCGGGCGCACCAGCGCCGTGCTGCCCAGCGGCAGGTCGCAGGCGGCGCGCACCAGCTGCTCGAATTGGCTGGTCTCGCAGGCCAGCGAGGTGGCGTGGAAGGTGTTGTGCGGACGGGGCGCCAGCTCGTTGACCAGCAAGCGGTCGCCCGACACCAGGAACATCTCGACCGCGAGGATGCCCTCGAGCCCACAGGCGCGGGCGATGCCGCGGGCCAGCTCGGCCGCGCGGGCCTCAAGGGCGTCGGGAAGCCCCGAGGGGATGTGGGACACATCGAGGATCGCGTCGGTGTGCCAGTTTCGGGCGGCAGGAAAGACCGCGACCTCGCCGGATGGGCTGCGGGCCACCAGCACGCTCAGCTCGGCCAGCAGGGTGAGCTCTTGTTCGACCACGGCCGGCGCGCCGCCCAGCTCGGCGTGCACCGCGGCCGCGTGCGCGGGGTCGGGCAGCCGGGCCTGGCCGCGGCCGTCGTAGCCCCCCCGCGCCGCCTTGACACGGCACGGGCCGCCGAGCTCCTGCGCCGCCGCCGCGATGGCCGGGGCGCCGTCAGCCGCGCGCCAGGGCCCCTGCGGGAAGCCGTGCTCGGCCAGCCAGGCGCGCTGCACCGCGCGGTCTTGCACCATCGCCAGCAGCGACGGCCCCGGCCGCAGGGGCGCGCGCTCGGCGACCGCGCGGGCGGCCGTGGCGCCGATGGTCTCGATCTCGAGGGTCACCACGTCGGAACGCGCGGCCAGCCAGCAGGCCGCGTCGACGTCGTCGAAGGGCGCGCGGATGACGGCGTCGGCCACGCGGCTCGCGCTGCAGTCGGCCCGCTTGTCGAGCACGCGCACCCGGTAGCCGAGCTGGCGCGCGGCCACGGCCGTGAGGCGGCCGAGCTGTCCACCGCCCAGGATGCCCAGGGTGGAGCCGGGGGGGATGCTCATCGGATCTCCCGGTCGGCCATCACCGCGTCGCGGCGGGCGGCCGACCACGCGACCAGCCGGGCCTGCAGCGTGGGGCGGTGCACCGCCAGCATGCGGGCGGCGAGCAAGGCGGCGTTCACGGCCCCCGAGGCGTCGATGGCGAGCGTGCCCACCGGCACCCCCTTGGGCATCTGCACGATGCTCAGCAAGGCGTCGAGGCCGCCCTGCAGGCCGGTGGCGTTGACCGGCACCCCGAGGACCGGCAGCGGGGTGAGGGAGGCCACCATGCCCGGCAGGTGGGCCGCGCCCCCGGCCGCCGCCACGATCACCTCGAGCCCGCGTCCCGCCGCGCCCTGGGCGTACTCGGTCATCCACAGCGGGGTGCGGTGGGCCGACACGACCGTCGCCTCGAAGGGGACCTCGAGCTCGACGAGCTGGTCGATGCAGGCCTGCATCACCCGCAGGTCGGAGCGGCTGCCCATGATGACGCCGACCACCGGCTGGCCGGGGTCGAGCGGGAGCGAGGGGCGCGACATGGGGCCTCCGGGACCGCGGGAGACCGGCTGTCACCCCCCGAGGGCCCGCCGTCAAGGCCCGCGCGCGGCGGCGCGGCCGTGGGCGCGGGCGGCAGCCATCCGTCGCACTTCTTCACCTTCCTTCGCAGTCCAGCATTGAGTTTGTTCTACCTACACCTTCACCCCAAGACTCGCCGCGTTCGGCGGGAGCGGCGGGTGCCGGTCGGCCTCCCCACGGGGCACCTTGCCGGTGTCCCCCCCGGAGCCGCCATGCCCCGACCCGACCCCGCCATCGTGGCGCGGCGG
>JBDQIL010000923.1:0-2772 GCA_040264415.1 Myxococcota bacterium | reverse complement strand
TGCGCCGCCCCGCCCTCGTCTTCGCCCTGCTGCTCGGCTTGAGCCTGCCCTTCGTGGGCAAGCCGGTGCACCTCGACGACGCCAACTTCTTGCGGCTGGCCGAGGGCGCTCGAGCCGACCCCTGGCGCCCCCACGCCATCTCCATCAACTGGCAGGGCACCACCGAGCGCGCCTTCGATGTGCTGTCCAACCCCCCGGGCATCGGCTGGTGGCTGGCCCCGGTCGCCGACGCCCCCATCTGGGGCCTGCACCTCTGGATGCTGCTGTGGCTGCCGCTGGCCACGTGGGGGGCGTTCACCCTGGGCCAGCGCTTCGCCGGCCGCGGGGCCGCGGCTGCGATCTTGCTCGTGGGCGGACCGCTGGGCCTGCTGGCCGCCCAGTCGTTGATGCCCGACCTGCCACTGCTGGCCTGCACCCTGGCGGGGCTGGGCGGCCTCACCCGTGCGCGGGGCCCCACCCTCGCCCGGCGCTGGCCCTGGGCCGTGTTGGTGGGCGTGGCGGCGCTGTTTCGGTACTCGGGCGCCGCCCTGATCCCGCTGGTCGGGCTCTGGGCCCTGCTGCACCGCGACCGGCGCGCCGCCGCCACCCTCACGGTGGGCGCCGCCGCCCCCCTCGCCTTGCTGCTGCTGCACGACCTGCACGCCTACGGCCAGCCCCACCTGATCGCCATGATGGGCTTTCAAGGAGCAGAAGGGGGTGGAGGGCGTGCGGCCGCCCGCAAGCTCGTGGCGGCGGTGGCCATGCTCGGCGGCGCCGGGGTGCTGCCGCTGCTCGGTCGGCCCCGCCCCCGCCTGGGCGGCGCGCTGGTGGGCGTCGCGCTGGGCGTGGTGGGCGCCACCCTGTCCCAGCAGACCGGCGCCCCGCTGGCAGCCACCTTGCTGGCGGGCGCCGCGGGCGGCGCCACACTCGGGGCCTGCGCGGGCGCCCTCGACCGCGACCGCCTGTGGCTGCTGGCTTGGCTGATCGGCGGCCTCGTCTTCCTCCTCCAGCTTCGCTTCATGGCGGGTCGCTACTGGCTTCCCTTCTTGGCGCCGGCGGTGCTGCTGCCCCTGGCCACCACCCCCCCACGCTGGCTCCGGGGCGCGGTGGTGATCACGCCGCTGCTGGGCCTGGCCTTGGCCGCCTCCGATCAGGCCCTGGCGCGGGCGCAGGCCCGCCTCGCCGCCTCGGTGCTCGACGCCGCCGACGGCGAGGTGGGCCTGATCGCCGGGCACTGGGGCTTCCAGCACCACCTCGAGGCCGCCGGTTGGGCCCCCCTCGACGACGACGCGCCCGTGCCGCCGGGCACCCTGCTGGCCGTCTCGGCCACGTCGTGGCCCCAGACCCCCGCCCGGGGCGCCTGCCTCACGCCGCTGGCCCGCACCACCGACTTCGCCCGCCCCGGCCGGCCGCGGGTGCACACCGCGGCTGGCGGCGCCAACATCCACGCCTTCGTGGTGTCGGGCCGCCCGCCGGTCGAGACCTACGCGCCGTGGTCCCTCGGCGCCGACCCGCACGACACGGTCACCCTGTGGCGAGGCTGCGACAGCTCGCGCTGAGGCCGTGACGCCACCCGCCCCGGGCGGCTATGGGCCGGCTCCCCTGGAGGACCCCATGCCCGTCATCGCCATGAAGGCCACCGCCCGCGCGGCCCACGACCAGACCGACAACCTCTTCATCTACACCTTCTCGTCGCCCGAGCAGGGCGACAAGCAGATCGTGGCCAACAAGGACAACCACTACGACGTGGGCGATGTGGCCGGCGTCGCGGTCATCGGCACCTTCCTGCCGGGGCTCGAGATCAAGCCGCGCAAGGTCTTCGGCGTCCCGTCCGAGGGCATGGCCATGGGCACGGTCGATGCCCCCCTCGACGCCGACGTGTCGGCCCAGTTCGACGCCGACGCCCCCGAGCGCCCCTTCACGGTGACGCTGCAGGTCGAGGTCACGGCTCGCTACGCTGACGACACCGAGAAGCTCGCCCGCAAGGCCGTCAAGAGCGGACAGGGGCAGGTGGTCTCGGTCGCCTAGGGCGTGGGCGCCGTCTGGGGCCGCTCCTGCTGGTGGTTGGCCACCGTGGGGGGCAGAACGTCGCCGCGGGCCTGCAGGTCGAGGGCGCCGGGGTCGGCCTGGTAGAAGGCGCGCACGGCGTCGGCCAGCCGCTGCTTGCTGGCGATGGTGACGGGGCTCGGGTGGGCGTCTGGGAGCGCCGCGACCAGCCCCTCCACCAAGGCCCGCTGGCGCGGGTCCACCCGATCGGCCCACGACGCGAGCAGGCGGCGGTCGACCTGCGCCGGCAGCGAGCCCAGGATGCCCACGTCGTTGTCGCCGTGCACCATCAAGCCCGAGGTGGTGCCCCGGTCGAGGGTGAGCACCTGGAACAGGTAGGCGGTGTGGTAGGCGAGCTGGGCCGCGCGGTCGTCGTCGGTGACGGCGGGGTGCGCGGCCCCGGCCTGCTCCACCAGATCGCCGTAGGTGTCGATGGCGGCGGCCTCGATGGCCTGCGCCCGCCCCCGGTCGGCCTCGAAGTCGCCCGAGTCGAAGCCCTCGAGGTAGAAGTGGACCACCCCGCGGGTGCGGTCGAGGGCGGGGATGGCGAAGTAGCGGTCGCCCTGGGCGGCCCCATCGTCCCAGAGCGGGCCCGCCGCCTGGGTGAGCGCGTCGCGAAAGGCCCGAGCCTGCGCCGGGT
The DNA here is from genome assembly GCA_040264415.1 of Myxococcota bacterium. GTDB lineage: Bacteria > Myxococcota_A > UBA796 > UBA796 > UBA2385 > M30B51. The sequence goes on along the minus strand of JBDQIL010000923.1, from coordinate 107 downwards.
CGGGGATGGCGGGGTTGAGGTCGGCCATCACGCGCCAGTAGGCGCCGCCGTCTTTGCGGGCGGTCCAGCTCACGTGCAGGTGCATGCTGGGGGCGTGCGGGGGGGCG
>JBDQIL010000922.1:0-2774 GCA_040264415.1 Myxococcota bacterium | reverse complement strand
GGGCTCCGCAGAACACGCTGGGGGATGGGAGCTTCCGTGTTTCGGTCGCTCACGGAGGGCCCGCGTCATCGCAGCAGCGGCGGGCGCCGACCTCCCAGGCCACACAGGCATACCCCGAGGCCGGGTCGGTCACCACGGCCAGGGGCTGCAGGTCGTAGAGGCGGCCCATGCGACGGGCCCGATCCGCCACCCCGCGGCTGCTCCAACGCCAGTCCTGCAGGTCGGCGCACCACCGCAGGCAGCCCTGCGGGCCACGCAGCGCCGCCGCCTCACCGGCGTCGAGCACGTTGAAGTGCGAGGCCACGGGCTCGGCGGCGGCGCGGGGGTCTTCGTTGATCCAACCGCAGCCCTCCCGGGCCTCTGCCAGCCCCACCCGCGGCAGGTCGGGCCACGTGGCGTCGAGGTGGGCGACGAAGGCCTCCTCGGAGGCGTAGTAGCGCTCTCGCACGTCGAGCAGGCCCAGCGCGAGGGCCGCCAGGGCGGGGGCCGCTGCAGCCGCCGCGACCCAGCGACGGGCCGGCGACAGCGCGCCGGCGCCGGCGGCCACCAGCCAGGCGAGCGCGGGGAGCGAGGGCAACAGGTGCCGGTCGCCCAGGTCGTCGAAGGTGGCCATCAGCAGGTGGTGGACCACCAGCCCCATGACGAGCAGGGCGGTGGGAGCGGGCCACCGGCGAGCGGCCGGGAGCGCCAGCAGCGCCGCCGCGACCAGGAAGAGCGCGCCCCCGCTGGTGGGCAGGTAGGGCGCCCACATCGGCAGGTGGATGGCGAAGGACAGCGCCCGCTCCCCGGCGCCCGGGACCTCACCCGGGAAGACCAGCGGGAACAGCGCGAAGCCGCCCAACACCAGCCCCACCGCGAGCGGCGCGACCAGGGGCAGGCGGCGACGCAGCGCGGCGCGGGCCGAGTCACCCGGAGCGGCCAGACCGAGCGCCAGCAGGGCCGCCGTCAGCCCGATGGGGGCCGCGTCGAGGCGGGTGGCGACGACGAGCGCCCAGGCGGCCGCGCCCAGCAGGGCCACCGCCAGCGGCGGACGCCTGCTGCGCGCGACCACCGCGCTCGACCAGAGCACGACCGCGCCGAAGAGTGCGGGCAAGGCCACATTGTAGGCGCTGCTGCTCCACGCAGCGTGCACCGGATGCAGCGCCACCACCACACCCGCGAGCAGGCCCACCCGGCCCGCCAGGGCGGGATCGCGCCCATCGCGGGCCAGCCGCGCGACCGCGCCGGCGACCACGGGCGCGCAGGCCGCGCCGACCGCCGACATGAGCGCCATCGGCACCCATGGGTGGTGGGGCAGCAGCCGCCCGAGGCCCCACCAGAGCCACTGCATGGCCGGGTAGAGCACCGTACCGCCGCGGTTGACCGCCCGCGCCCCGATGAAGATGTCGTAGAACTCGGCCTCGTGGCCGTCATAGGCGTGCTGGGTGAGGGCGGGGATCACCAGCAAGCGCGTGAAGAGCGCCAGAACGAAGAGACCGACGGCCACAGCGGGCTGCCGCGGGCGGAGGTGTCGCCGCCCCAGCGCGGCGGCGAGCAGGAGCACGAGCGCGGCCGCCCCTGCCGGCCACGCCGTCTCCCACGGCTCCCAGATCCTCATGGGGTCGCCCCGCGCAGGCCGTTCAGCACGAACAGGTGGTCGTCACCCAGGCCGCTGTCGGTGGCCATGCGGCTCTCGGTGACCGCATAGGGCCGCAGGAGCCGCGCCACCCGCGCGTCGAGGCCGGTGGCAGGCCCGTGGTCGTAGAGCACCACCCAGACGCGCTGCCCAGCGGCCAAGGCCGGACCGACCGCGTGGTCGAAGGGGCCGGCGTACAGCTCGGTGGAGGTGTGGACGGTGCGGCCGCGCCAGGCGCGGGGCTGGCCGTAGCGCCAGTCGCGGTATTCGAAGTCCACCGGGCGCGCCTGCGGCATCCAGGCGGCCGGGCCCAGGCGCCAGAGCACCGCCGACGTGGCGCCCTTGTCGTCGTCGGCCTGAAGCGCCGGGGAGACCAGCCAGAGCACGTCGCCCGGGGCCGAGCCCGCGAGCGCGTGGTCGATGGCGCGGGGGGTGGCCTGTTGGGCGCGCAGCTCGAGGTGCTGGCCGAGGCTGTCGACGCTGCTCAGCACGGCCAGTCCGCCGCAGAGCAGCGCCACCGCGGCTGCGGGCCGGCGGCCATGACGGGCGACGAGGCCTGCGCCCACCGCGAGCGGGGGCGCCAAGAGCAGCAGATAGGGGCGCTGGTGGGGAGCCGCGGCGCCGGCGAGCAACGCCGCGCCCAAGGCCAGCGCCAAGGGGCCGAGCGCGGCCAGCGCCGAGGCGGCCAGCGGGTCGCGGCGGCGCCACACCAGGCCGACCGCGCCCAGCGCGGCCAGCGCCAGGCCCGGGCCACCGACCGCCCCCCACACCATCGCCAGCCAGCCGTCGATCGACACATCGGGCTGCGTGAAGGTGCCGGACTCCCCCATCCGGCGCAGCGCGCCCGCCGCGATGGGCAGCAGCCCGAGGGTGGTGGCGGCCAACAGGCGGGCCGCGGTGCCGCGATCGGTGCGGGCAGCGCGCCAGAGCACCACCCCACCTGCCGCCGCGCCGGCCAACAGGTGGGTCCATCCGGCCAGCACGGCCGCGACCGCCAGCAAGCCCCACGGGCCGCGGGCCGCCGCGAGGCTCAGCGCGACCATCGCCACCGCCAGTGGGTAGTTGTTCACCTCGGCGGCGTAGGCCAGCTGCAGCGGCGCCACCGCCAGCGCCAGGCCCGCCGCCCACCCGCCCGCGCGGGTGACCAGCGCGACCGCCC
>JBDQIL010000921.1:0-2778 GCA_040264415.1 Myxococcota bacterium | reverse complement strand
GGTCCATGCGCGCTCCGGGGCGGGGGCGCCCGCTCTAACGCCGTGCGCTCCGTGTGGGGCCATCGGGTGCGACCCGCACCTGCACCCGGGCGATGTCATCGATGCCGAGGAGCGCCATCACCAATCGGTCGACGCCGAGCGCGATCCCCGCGCAGCCTGGCATTCGGCCCACCGCCTCAAGGAAGCCATGGTCGATGGGGTGAGGAGCGCGGCCGGCGGCGACGCGGGCAGCGTTGCCGGTCTCCCAGCGCTGTCGGAGCACGCGGGGGTCGCGCTCCTCCCCAAAGGCGTTCGCCAGCTCCAGGCCGCCCAGGAACACCTCGAAGCGATCAGCCACGCCCCCCCGCACCTGGGCCAGGGCCGCTTGCCAGGCTGGGTAGCCGTAGACCATGGTGGGCGCCGACAGGGTGGGCTCCACCTGCTCCACCCACGTCCGAAACCAGGCGTCGGCGTCTCCGGAGTCGGGCAATAGGTCGGCGACCGCGCGCCGTTCGAACCGCGGCACCGGCGCCCCCACGGCACGGGCGCAGGCCGCCACGAGCGCTTCGACCTCGTCCATGAGCTCTGGGGTGCCGGCGCCCACGCGGTACCACTCGAGGAGCGTGAACTCGCGGTGGTGGTGGCGCCCGGACTCTTCGGCGCGGAAGCAGGGCCCGACTTGGTAGATGCGGCCCAGCCCGGCCGCCAGAAGTCGCTTCATCGCGAACTCGGGGCTGGTGTGGAGCACGCCGTCGCCGGCGCGCACCACCTCGAGGTTCTCCTCCATGGCGCCAGCTGGCACCAGGGCGGGGGTCTGCACCTCGAGGTAGCCGCGGTCGTCGAACCACCCGCGCATCGCCCGCAGGATGTGGGCGCGTGCGCGGAGGGCGGCGGGATCCATCGTGCCCTCAGCCCACCCGGGAGGAGTACTCGCCCGTGCGGGTGTCCACCTTGATGACTTCGCCCTGCTCGACGAAGAGCGGCACGTTGACGCTCGCGCCACAGGCGAGCTCGGCCAGCTTGACGGCGCCCGTCGCGGTGTTGCCCTTGACGCCAGGCTCGCAGAAGACGATCTCGCTCTCGATGAAGTTGGGCAGCGCGATGGAGATCGCGCGACCCTCGAAGAAGAGCACGTCGACGCTGAGGTTCTCGGTGAGGAAGCGCTTGTCTTCGCCCAGCACCTCGGACGGGATGGCCACCTGGCTGTAGTCCTCGTTGTTCATGAAGTGGTGGAACTCACCGTCTTCGTAGAGGAACTGCATGTTGTGGTCTTCGATATCGGCGGCTTCGAGCTTCTCGCCGGTGCGGTAGGTGCGCTCGAGCACCGACCCGGTGAGCAGGCTCTTCATCTTGGTGCGCGTGAACGCGGTGCCCTTGCCCGGCTTGACGAACTGGAAGTAGGTGATCGTGTAGGGTGTGCCGTCGATGACGACCTTGAGGCCGTTGCGGAAATCGGACGTGTCGTACATGTGCGCCATGGCGGGCTCCAGGGGAGGCGACGGTTCGGAATGCGGGGGCGCGATAGGGCGCAGCAGGCGGAGCGAGGCTCTGCCTCCCCTGCAGGAGGTCGCATGTATAACGCTCGGGACCGGCGGAGTCCGGTCCTCGGCCGCTCCGAACTGCTGCGGCGCTTTCCCGAGCTGCCTGCGCGCCTCGTCGAGAAGGCCGACGCGCTGTTTCCGGTGCGGGTGACCCGATCTTGGGCCGCCCGGATGACCGCGCGCGGCGACGACCCGCTGGCGGCGCAGGTGCTCCCCGACCCCGCTGAGCTTCAGCCGTCTGCGGGGGACGTCGCAGACCCGGTGGGCGAAGCCGGCCGTCGACCCGCACCCTATGTCGTTCAGAAGCACGCCGATCGTGTGCTCTTGCAGGTCACACGCCGGTGCCACCTGTACTGCCGGTACTGCTTTCGTCGCGACCAGCACGACACCCCAGAGCCCTCCAGCGCCGACCTCGACCGCGCGATCGCCTTCGCCCGAGACAGCGGCGCGCACGAGGCCATCCTGTCGGGCGGTGACCCGCTGACGCTCTCCGACCGCCGCCTGTTTGGCGTCATCGACGCGCTGCGGCCGTCCATCCCGGTGATCCGCGTTCACTCGCGTGCCCCCATCACGGCGCCCTACCGCGTCACCGATGCCCTGGTGGATGGCCTCTCGCGCCGCCGACCGGTCTGGCTGGTGGTGCACTGCAATCACCCCGACGAGCTGTCTTCCGACGTCCGTGACGGCCTCGAGCGGCTGCGGGCTGCGGGCGTGCCGCTGCTCAACCAGTCGGTGCTCCTGCGCGGGGTGAATGATGACCCAGACGTGCTGGCCCGCCTGAGCGACGCGCTGGTCGAGCTGCAGGTGTTCCCCTACTACCTGCACCACACGGATCCGGTGCCGGGCAACGCCCGCTTCCGTGTCGCGGTGGACGAGGGCCTCCGGATCCATGCGGAGCTGGGGCGTCGGGTGAGCGGGATCGGGCTGCCTCGCTATGTGATCGACCCGCCAGATGGCTCGGGCAAGGTCGACGTGGCGCGGTGGGCTGCGCGGAAGGCCTGACCTCCGATAGGATGGGCGACCCCTCCGACAGAGAGCTCCATGGCCGTTCGACGCGCGACCCGCCGATGGGATGACCTCGGCGCCTTCCTGAAGGACTGGCACGGCACCTTGAAGGCCGGTGCGGTCCTGTTGCCGGCCGGATCGGTCGACGGCGAGCTGGCAGGCGAGATCCGGCTCGACCTGATCCTGCCGTTGTTGGGGCGGGTCGGCCCGGTCCGTGCGCAGGTGGTCCACCGCGCGCCTGACGGTGGGGTCG
>JBDQIL010000920.1:0-2779 GCA_040264415.1 Myxococcota bacterium | reverse complement strand
GGGTCATGGTTCCCTCGAGGATTGGGGCGCGATGGGCAGGGCGGGTTCGCTTGGCGCCCACAGGGTGCGGGCGGGACGGGCGGTGGGCCGTGCTCGGGAGGGGGGTGCGGGGGGCAGAGCCCCCTGCAGAAGAGGATACGGCTGACCGGATACAGAGGGCGAAGCCTCCATCCGGTCAATTGCGGAGGATCTTGCCGGACTGGATGAAGTGCATGATGCGAGCCTGCGTCTTCTCGGTGCCGAGCAGGCTGAGGAAGCCCTCGCGCTCGAGGTCGAGGATGTGCTGCTCGTCTACGATCGTGCCCGACGGTACGTCGCCGCCGGTGAGGACGTGGGCCACGCGCTGGGCCACGACGGCGTCGTGCTCGGTGGCGAAGCCGCCCGACTTGAGGTCGTGCAGCTTCAGCTCGATGGTGGAGCGCCCGCTGTTGCCGGGCACCTTGAAGGTCTTGGGCGTCTCGGGCGTGTAGCCGCCCGCCGCCAGGCCGAGGGCCAGGGTCTTCGCCTCGCTGATGATCTGGTCGGCGTCGAGCACGATGCGGTCGGTGGGCCGCAGGTACAGCATGTTGCGGGCCTCGACCGCCGAGGTGGACACCTTGGCGAGGCCGATGTTCATGAACGCGGCCTGGATGAAGGGGTTGGGATCGACCGTCACCGCCTTCGGGATGTCGCCGAGGTAGCGGCGCAGCATCTCCTTGCAGCCGCCGCCCGCGGGCAGGAGGCCCATGCCGGCTTCGACCAGGCCCATGTAGACCTCGCCGGCCGACACCGTGGCGTCGGACTGCATGGCCACCTCGAGGCCGCCGCCCAGGGTGAGCGCGTAGGGCGCGGTCACGACGGGGGCGTTGCAGTACCGGGCCCGCTGAAGCACGTCTTGCAGGACCTTGATCTGGGCCTCGACCTGGTCCCACTGGCTCTGCATGGCGGCCATGCCGACCATCATCAGGTTGGCGCCCGCGCAGAAGGCCTGGCCGGACGGCCCGACGCTGGGGCGGAACTGACCGGCGAAGTAGGGCTGGTTGCCCACCACCAGGGCGGCGAACTCGCCGGCTTCGAGGCGGTCGATGGCCTCGTTGTACATCAGGAACATGCCCTCTTCGAGGGCGTTCATCTGCTGCTGCTTGGTGAACTGGAGGAGCAGCGCGCCGTCGCCGAGGTCGATGAGCTCGGCTGCGTCATTGCTGCTGACCACCCCGCTCGACGCCTTGACGTCGCCCACGCGGAGCCAGGCGTCGTTGAGCTGCACCGGCTTGGCCGAGCCCGTGGTGGGATCCCAGTAGGTGCGAACGCCGCCTTCCAGCTTGTAGAAGCTGTCGCGGCCGGCCTCGAGCATGTCGACGACCCACTGCGGCGCGGCGAGGCCGTCCTTCTGCATGCGGGCCACGGCCTCGCCCACGCCCACGGCGTCCCAGGCCTCGAAGGGGCCGAGGTCCCAGTTGAAGCCCCAGCGCATGCCCCGGTCGATGTTGACGATGTCGTCGGCGATCTCGGGCACGCGGTTCGCGGTGTAGATGAAGCTGTCGGCGGTGACCTTCCAGGCGAACTCGGCGGCCTTGTCGTCGCCCCGAAGCAGGGCGCGGAGGGCGGCGGCCGGGTTGTCGGAGAACGACAGCGCCTGCTTCACGGAGTCGAAGCGGGGGCGGCCCTTGGGGGCGTACTCGCCGGTCTTCCAGTTGCGCGCCAGCACGATGCGGCGGCCCTTCTCGTCGCGGTCATTGGTGCGCTGGTAGAAGCCCTTGCCGGACTTGTTGCCCACCACGCCGCTGGCCACCATCTCTTTGAGGAAGCTGGGCGAGACGAAGTTCTCGGCCTGCTCATCGTCGGGGCAGTGCTCGCGCACGTTGCCGAGCACGTGGTCGATGGTGTCGAGGCCGACCAGGTCGCCGAGGCCGAAGACGCCGAGCTTGGGGCGGCCGGCGGCCTTGCCCATCACCACGTCCACCTCTTCGATGGTGAGGTCCATATCCTGCATGTGGCGGAACACCGAGATCATGCCGTACGTGCCGATGCGGTTGGCGACGAAGTTCGGCGTGTCCTTGGCGTAGACGATGCCCTTGCCCAGCTGGTCTTCACCGAAGGTGGCGACCGCCTGCAGCACAGCGGGCTTGGTGTCGGGGCCGCCCACCAGCTCGAGCAGGCGCATGTACCGGACGGGGTTGAAGAAGTGCATGATGAGGAAGTGCTGGCGCAGATCCTCAGGCATCGACGCGGCCATGTCGGCGAGCTGGAGGCCCGACGTGTTGGAGGCCACGATGGCGTCGTCGCGGCGGTTGGCGGCCACCCACTCGTAGACCTTGGCCTTGATGTCGAGCCGCTCGACCACCACCTCGATGATGAGGTCGCACTCGGCGAGCAGGCCGCCGTCGTCGTCGTAGTTGGCCGGCGTGACCAGGCTGGCGAGGTCCTTGTCGAAGAAGGCGGCCGGCTTGAGCTTGACCGCGTTCTTCAGGCCGTCGATGGCCAGCTTGGACCGGGGGGCGCCGTCGGGCAGATCGCGCGGCACGATGTCGTAGAGCACGCTCTCGACGCCTGCGTTCGCGAGGTGGGCGGCGATGCCCTGTCCCATGACGCCAGCGCCGAGCACGGCGACCTTGTTGATCGAGTAGGGCATCGGTCCTCCAGGGGGGTGGTGAATGAATCCTCATTCAGCAGGGCCACCCCCTATCCACCTGGACGGAGGAGTCCACCCCTGGAGTCGATCGGGCCGACCGGACTCAGGACTCGCGGCGCCGGCGGGCCACCAGACCCAGCGCGAGCAGCGCGCCCACGCCCGACGCGG
>JBDQIL010000919.1:0-2779 GCA_040264415.1 Myxococcota bacterium | reverse complement strand
GGGCCCATCCCCCGAACCCCGGAGCACCATGACCCCCGACGCGACCCCCATCCCTGGTCCCTTCGTCCTCGACATGCAGGCCATCCGCGCTCGCGCCCGCGCCGAGATGCGGAAGGGCCCCGTGACCGACGCCTACGGCCACGACCTCGATCGGGTGATCGAGGTGCTCAACGAGGCGCTGGCCACCGAGATCGTCTGCACCTTGCGCTACCGGGCGCACGCCTGGGCCTGTGCCGGCATCCACGCCGAGGTCGCGTCGGCCGAGTTCAACGAGCACGCCCGCCAGGAGTGGGAGCACATGCTCAAGCTCGGCGCCCGCATCTCCCAGCTGGGCGGCACCCCCGACCTGAACCCCGCCACCCTCTCCGAGCGCTCCCACGCGACCTTCTCCACCAGCGACGATCTGCGCGAGATGGTGGAGGAAGACCTGGTGGCCGAGCGAATCGCTGTGCACACCTACCAGGAGATCATCCAGTGGCTGGGCAACGGTGACCCCACCACCCGCACGCTGCTCGAGTCGATCCTCGAACAGGAGGAGGAGCACGCCGACGACATGCTCGACCTGCTCAACACCTGGGCCGAGGACGCGACCGCTGCTGCGGCCCGCTGAGCCTGCTGGCGCGCGCGGGTGGGCGGCGGGATAGCGGGCGCTCCCGCCCGCCCCGAGGTGCGCCATGGCCCTGGTCCACACGCCGCTGACCGAAGCACAACGGGCGTCATTCGCCGAGAACGGATGGCTGGTCCTGCGGGCGGCCCTGCCCCCAGCCCGCCTGGCGGAGATCTCTGCGTGGGTGGATGAGGTCGCCGAGTGGGCGCACCTCGACGGCCCGGGGATGCACCACTTCGAGCAGACTGACCGCGGGCCTGCGGTCGCCCGGAGCGAGGCCCTCATCGAGCACCACGCCGGCCTGCACGCGCTGCTCTGCGAGGGCGCCATCATCGGCTGGGTGGGTGACGTCTTGGGTGAGCCGGCCACCCTCTACAAGGAGAAGATCAACTACAAGCAGCCGGGCGGGGCGGGCTTCGCACCCCACCAAGACGCGCCCGCCTACCGCTTCGTCGACCACCACATCTCGGTGATGGTGCCGATCGATCCCTCCACCCGGGACAACGGCTGCCTCGCCTTCGCCCCGGGGCACACCCGCGGGCGCCTGCCCGAGACCCGCGGGCGGATCGACCCGGCGGTGGTGGCCACCCTCGGCTGGCGCGACGTCGAGGCGCAGCCGGGTGACGTGGTGCTGTTCGACAGCTTCGCGCCCCACCGCAGCGGCACCAACACGAGCGACCGCCCCCGCCGGGCGCTGTACCTGACCTACAACGCCGCCTCGAAGGGTGATCACCGCGATCGCTACTACGCCGACAAGCGCGCCGAGTTCGCCGCCGCTGGCCACAGCTTCGACGGCGAGCGCGCCCGCATCAGCGTCAATGACGACTTCCTGGGGCGACCGGCCCAGGCCCCCGCCCGCCCGCCTTCTCGCCCGCTCACCCACCTCTTCGAGCGCTACGCGAGCCCGGCTGCCCAGCAGCTCTACGACGAGGCCATCACCGAGCTCGAGCACGGGCTGCAGTGCGCAGCCTGCGCCCGCCGCGACGGGGCTGACGACGCGACCGTGGCCGCCGCCCTGCTGCACGACGTGGGTCACCTGCTGGTGGGCGACCTGTTCCCGATCGACGCCGACCTCGACCGCGACTGGAAGCACGACGCGGTGGGCGCGCGCTACCTGTCTCGGTGGTTCGGGCCCGCGGTCACCGAGCCAGTGCGCATGCACGTGGCCGCCAAGCGCTACCTGGTGGCCCGCGAGCCCGCCTACGCCGCCGCCCTGACCCCCTCGTCGGTGCGCAGCCTCGCGGTGCAGGGCGGGCCCATGTCCGAGGCAGAGTGCGCGGCCTTCGAGGCGCTGCCGGGCTTCGCCGCGGCGGTGGCGGTGCGCCGCTGGGACGACGAGGGCAAAGACCCCACCGTGACCGTCCGCCCCTTCGCCGACTACCGGGACCTGCTGGTGGGTCTGGCCGAGCGCTGAGCCGGTCGGGCGCGACCGTCAGCCGCCGCCTGGGCTACGGTCGCAGCATGTGGATGTGGATGCTCTCGACCGCCTTGGCCGCGCCCGCGGGCGCCGCGCCCCCGACCGACCCGCCCGCGGCGGAGGCCCCCAGGGCCGCCGCGGCCGCTGCGGTGGTCGCCCCGCTGCCCGCCGACCTGCGGGCGCGCATGCTGGGCGTGACCTGGAAGGAGGGCTGCCCCGTGGCGCTCGACGACCTGTCGTTGGTCACGCTGCCGCACCACGACCTCGCCGGTGCGGTGCAGACCGGCCGGCTCATCGTGGCCACCGAGCACGCGGCCGGCGTGGTGAAGGTCTTCGACGCGCTCTTTCAGGCCCGCTTCCCCGTGGCGTCGGTGCGGCCCGCCCACGAGTTCGGCGGCGACGACGATCGCATCATGGCGGCCAACAACACCAGCGCCTTCAACTGCCGGCCGGTCGCCGGCGGCACCCGCTACAGCGACCACAGCTATGGCCACGCCCTCGACCTCAACCCGCTCATCAACCCCTATGTGCGGGGCGACCGGGTGGATCCGCCGGGCGGGCGGGCCTACCTGAGCCGCGACCCTGCGGTGCCAGGCTTGATCACGGCGGGTGACCCGGTGGTCTCCGCCTTCGCGGCCGCCGGCTGGAAGTGGGGCGGGTACTGGACCTCTGCCAAGGACTACCAGCACTTCTCGGTGACCGGCCGGTGAGCGGGCGCCAGCGCTTGGGTCCGCGCGTGGCCGCGATCGACGTGC
>JBDQIL010000918.1:0-2785 GCA_040264415.1 Myxococcota bacterium | reverse complement strand
TCTTCGAGGTTCGACAGCATCTGGTGCTGCGGCGGCGCCTGCCGGGGGGTCGGCTCGGGGAAGCGCCGAAGCCGCGTCACGGCGAGGTCGGTGGCGCCCGTGGGGGGATCCTCGGCGCGCTCTGACTGCGCCACTGCGGGGCCGCCGCTCACCGGCGCGTCGGTCAGCTGCGCGAGGAAGGTCGCGAGGGCGCTGGGCGCGAAGCGAAAGCCCGCCTCGGCGAAGAAGCGATCGAGGGACTCGCGGAGGTCGGTCGCCGACGCGACGCGGTCGGCGGGCGAGGCCTGGAGCGCTTGCGCGACGATGGCGTCGAGGGTCGCCGGCACGTCGGGGTTGACCCGGCTGGGCGGCGGCGGCGCCGCGCGGTGGATCGCCGCCCGGGTGTGGGCGTCGGTGCGCCGCCGAAACGGGTGCTCCCCGGTGAGCATCTCGTAGAGGACCACGCCAGCGCTGAACAGGTCGCTCTGTTGGGTGGCCGCGCCGCCGATGGCCTGCTCGGGCGCCTGGTAGTCGAGGTGGCCGGGGCGGTCGCCCGTGTCGGCGCGCCCCCCCCCGAAGTTCGTCAGCTTGACCTCGCCCTGACGGCTCAAGATGACGTGGGCTGGGCAGAGGTCTCCGTGGACCAGCTGCAGGTTGACCGTGCGCTCCCCCTGCTTGACCTGACGGTTGTGGGCGTACTCGAGCCCCTTCAGCACCTCGACGAGGATGGTGACGGCGTGGGGCACCGGCAGCGAGATGCCCCGCGCGCCGCACAGCTCGAGCACCTGTGCCAGGTCGGGTCCGGCCACGTACTCCTTGACGATGTAGATCCGGCCCGCCTCACGCCCGGGATCGATGATCTGCACGATGTTGGCGTGCGACAGCTTGCCGCCGACGTTGGCCTCTCCCTCGAAGCGCCGCTCGAGGGGGCGATCGCCGACCCGGTCGGTGCGGATGGCCTTGATGGCGAAGGTGCGTTGAAAGCCGCCGATGCCGGTGTGCCGCGCGCGGTACACCTCGGCCGAGGACCCCGAACCGATGCGGTCGAGGACCCGGTAGCTGCCAAAGTTCGCGGGCAGGTCGGGCACGGCGGAGGCTCGTCGGATGGGGATCCTGGCGGGACTAACCGTCCGACGACCGGGTCGACCAGCCGGGGTGTCCTACCAGCCCTCCTCGCGGGCGAGGGCCATGTACAGGCGGTGGTCGAGGTCTGTGGCCCGCGCGCGCAGGTTTCGCACCAGGTGGCCGACGTGCTCGCCGCGCAGTCGCCGCCGGATGGCGTCGAGGTGCAGGGCGCCCAGGTAGAGGTGGACCCAGCGGCTGTCGCGGGTCTGCTGGAGGAGCGGGAGGAAGTCAGCGTCGGGCGCGGCCCGCGAGGCGGCGCCGACCAGCTGCGCGAAGCGGGCGATCTCGTGCATCTCGGCACCGCGCGCCCGCAGCTCCAGGTCGTCGGAGAGGGCGCCCGCCTCGTCGTATCGAGCGAGCAGCAGCAAGATGCGCGCGCGCTCGGCCTCGACCAGCAGCCCGGCGTGACCGTCGCGGCGCTCCTCGGTGGCGCGCAGCGCCCCGTCCAGGTCGCCCCGGTACCAGAGCCAGCGGGCCAACGCGGCGGGCCAGTGGTCCTGCGTGCTGGTCGCGCCGTCGGAGCCGTAGGCCAGCAGGGCCCGCCGGGCCTCGGCGTGATCGAAGGTGTGGAGCGCGGCGTCGAGGACGGTGGCCCAGGTCTCGGCCAGCAGGCGGCTCATGCCCAGGGCTTGGCCGGCGGTCATGGCCTCGTCGAGGAGCGGTCGACCCGCCGACAGATCCCCCAGCTCGATGGCCAGCCGGGCCTGCAGGTTCACGCACACCGCGCCCACCACTGGATCGCGGTGCCGCGGCTGCACCGCGCGGCAGGCGGCGGCCGCCTGGGTGGCGGCGTCGCGCTCGCCGATGTGGAACCGGGTGAGGGCGAGGTTGGCCAGCATCGCGCCCTGTCCGCGGTGGAGCCCGGCCTCTCGGCAGCGCCGGGCGGTGTCGTCGCAGAACCGGGCGGCCTCCCGCAGCTGCCCCGTGTAGATGAGCCCGGCCGAAAGCGTGGTCGCGACGTTGACCTCGGCCTGGGTGAGGGGGACCAGGGCGTCGGCGTCGGCCGCGTCGGCGACCCGCGGTGCGGCCTCGCGACGGGCGGCCTCGCGGGCCAGCCCCAGCGCCTTGCGGCAGTCCTCGACCGACCGGGCGGGATCGCCGTCGGCCAGTCGGGCCAGGGCCACCTCGCGAAGCATGCCGGCGGCGATGGCGGGCTGCGCCGCCGACAGCGCCTGGGCCCACTGGATCCCCCGCTCGATGGCTCGGGCCCGGTCGCCGCCGCGGGCGTCGTGCATGAGCAGCAGGTAGCCGGCCATGCCGCGCTGTTCGGCGTCGATCGCGCGCCGCCCGAGCGCCTTGACGGCGTCCCGCCGCAGGCTCCCGGGGCGCAGCTCTGCGTCGGCGTACATGCGCGCGAAGTCCACGAAGAAGCTGTCGGCCGGGCCGAAATGCAGGGCCCTCAGCTGCAGCCAGCGGTCGACCTCGCCGGGGTTGCCGCGGTCGAGCTGCAGCCGGATGACCTGGGCGAAGGCGGCGGCGGTCGGGGCCCCGGCGCGGAGCTCGTTGCGGGCCACCTGAAGGGCGCGGGCGGGATCAGAGGTGAAGGTCCGCCACGACTCGGCGGCGGCGGCGTGGGCGAGGTCGGGCCGCGGGAGCGCGGCCCGCGCGATGCGGCGGGTGCCGCCGACGGCGAACGCGAGGCGCTGCCCGGGCGAGAGGGAGGCCACGTCGGAGATGGCCT
>JBDQIL010000917.1:0-2789 GCA_040264415.1 Myxococcota bacterium | reverse complement strand
CGGTGCGACGCCAGCGGCGTCGAGCCGGGCTCCGAGCCAGAGAAGTGCGACACCTGCGGCGGCGTGGGTGAGGTCATTCAGGCGCAGATGTTCCTGCGGATCCGCACCACCTGCCCGGCGTGCCGCGGGCGCGGCACGGTCATCAAAGACCCCTGCGGCGAGTGTGACGGCGACGGTCGGGTGCGCGAGACCAGCAAGCTGGCCGTCAGCGTGCCGGCGGGCGTCGACAACGGCCTGCAGCTGCGCCTGACCGGCAAGGGCGACGAGGGTGACCCCGGGGCGCCACCGGGCGACCTGTACGTGGTGCTGCAGGTGCGCGAGCACGAGTTCTTCCGCCGAGATGGCGACGATGTGCTGTGCACGGTGCCCATGAGCTACCCCCAGGCCTGCCTGGGCGGCGAGATCGAGGTGCCCACGGTGGACGACCCCGAGTCGATCACCATCCCGCCGGGCACGGCGTCCGGCAAGGTCTTCTCGCTGCGCGGCAAGGGCGCCCCCCGTATCGGCGGTCGGCGCGGCCGCGGTGACCAGCACGTGCAGGTGATCGTGTCGGTGCCCAAGAAGCTCACCGACGAAGAGGAGGAGCTGATCCGTCAGCTCGCGGCGCTGCAAGAGGGCAAGGTGGAAGACCAGAGCCCGTTCAAGAAGTTCTGGAAGAACCTCACCTCGTAAGCGGCCCGGCTAGGCCCGCGCGCTCTCCCTCCCCGAGTCGAGGAGGAAGAGGGTGGGCCGGTGGCTGGCCAGGGTGCGGTCGATGAAGGCGAGGTCGAGGTCGCCCTTCGGCAGACCGAAGATCTGCAGATCGGCGGGCGGCGCCTTGGCCAGCGCCTCGGAGAAGGCCGCGGTCTCCACCCAGGTGGTGGTGCCGGCCGGCAGGCGCGCCACATCGATCAGGCGCTCGAGGGTCGCCGAGATCTGCTCGTGTCGGGTTGGATCCGGCTCGGCCACGCGCAGGTCGATGGTGGCCTCCCAGGCCCGCGCCAGCCGCCATGCGAGCAGCAGGCTGAGGTTGAGGTTGCCCAGCGTCAGGCTGTCGGCGAGCGGATCGGCGCCGCCCTGGGGGCGCACCCAGATGCGAATCCGCGCGCCCTGGCTCGGCGGTGAGGGCGGCGGGCCCGCCAACAGGGCCACGCCCACCTCATGCTCGGCGCACCAGACCACGAGGCGCCGGAGCTCGTCGGGCTGCCGGGCGAGGGAGCGGTGCGACAGCAGCAGCAGGTTGGGCTGGAAGAAGGCGCCTTGCAGCGCCTGCAGTCCGCGGGTGACCCCCGCCACGAAGTCATCGGTGCCCACCGCGGTGGCGGTGGCGAAGAGGTCGCGCGCGCGCGCCTCGTCGCGCAGGGCGTGGAGGTCGGACTCGAGGCCGGCGACCGGCTCGGGGCCCACGCCCAGCAGCTTCACCGAGCCCTCGGGGGCGGCGAGGTCGAGCAGGAGGGGCCACGTGGGCTCGACGCTGGCTGCGTCTCTGGCCGGCAGCAGCACATTGGGACGCCACGCGCGGGGGTGCGAGCCCCCGAGGCGGGAGACCCGCCGGGCGGCCCACTCCGCCAGAGAGACCAGCAGGCCGCTGCGGAGGTCGTCGCGGTCGCCGGCGAGGTGGCGTCGGGCGAGGCCGGTGTAGAGCGCCGCGACCATCAGCAGCGCCACCAAGCTGAGCAGCGGTTGCACCACCACCATCGCCGCCCCACAGCCCACCACGCCGAAGAGCGACACCCACTGGGGCACCCGAAAGGTCGGCCGGAAGCTGGTCAGGCCCAGCCGGCCCTCGAGCAGCACCACCAGGTTGACCACCAGGTAGGTGAGCAGGAAGAACAGGGTGATGAGGGGGGCGATGGTGTTGAGGTCGCGCAGCAAGAGGCCGAGCAGCGCCACCCCGCCGGTGAGAAGCAGGGCGTTGCGGGGTTCACCGTCGGCGGAGCCCCGCGCGAACCACGCCGACCCGGGCAACACGCCGTTGCGGCCCATGGCCTGCAGGATGCGGGGGGCGCCCACCATCGAGGTGACCGCCGATGAGAAGGTCGCGCCCAGCAGCCCCGCGAGCACCACCGGCCGCCAAGCCGCGTGGTCGATGATGGCGGTGGTGTTCGAGACCAGCTCATCGGCGGGGATGCGCAGCGCCGCCCAGGTCGCGACGCCCAGGTAGACGACGCTCGACAGCCCCAGCGCCGAGAGCGTGCCCACGGGGATCGACCTCCGCGGGCGCGTGAGCTCGCCCGACATGTTGGCGCCGGCGAGCACACCGGTGGCGGCCGGGAAGAAGACCCCGAAGACGCCCCAGAAGCCGACGTCTTCCAGCTCCCCCACCCAGACGGGCGAGACCGGACGGGCGCCGACGTCTCCCAACAGGATGCTGACCACCGAGGCGACGATGATGGCCATGATGACGTACTGCACCTTGAAGGCCGCCGCTGCGCTCCACCAAGCCAGCCCGAACACCGCGACGAACACGCACAGGTCGACCACCAGGGCGGGGTGCTCTGGGAAGAGCCACAGCCAGCCCTCGCGGAAGCCGAAGACGTACATGGCCACGACGAGGGCTTGGCTCAGGTACAGCGGCAGCCCCACGCTCCCGCCCACCTCGAGCCCCAGCGACCGGCTGACGATGCCGTAGGCGCCGCCGGCCGTCAGGCGCGTGTTGGTGGCGATGCTGGACAGCGACAGCCCCGTGGCGGCGGTGATCGCCACCGACAGGCCCACCACCAGCCAGGCGCCCAGCAGGCCCGCCTGCCCCACCACCCAGCCCAGGCGCAGGTAGAGGATGACACCGAGGATGGTGAGCACGGTGGGGG
>JBDQIL010000916.1:0-2790 GCA_040264415.1 Myxococcota bacterium | reverse complement strand
GTCAGGGGGAGGGGGCGTGGGCCCCGCGGGGCCGGAAGTAGATGTCGGCTTGCAGACCCACGGACGGGATGAAGGGCAGGCCTCGCACGACGCTGCTCTCGGTGTAGTCGTAGTTGTACTGGAGCTGCTCGGGATTCTCGCCCCGGATCACGTTGAGCAGGTCGGTGTAGGCCTGGAGCTTCCAGCCCTTGAAGGTCCAGGTCTTGTCCACCCGGAGGTCGAGGGCCGTGTAGGGCGCGAGGCGTTGGCTGTTCCAATCGCCGCCTTGAAAGCCAATATAGCTGTCGTCATCTACGTCGTAGATGGCGCCGGTGTAGGGCGTGTAGGGGTTGCCGCTGACGTGCTGGAAGCGCGCCGATGCGCCCCACTCGCGGGGCAGGTCATAGCCGGCGACCACGGTCAGGATGTGGGTCTGATCGAAGTCGAAGGGGTACCACTCGCTGTCGGCCCGGCCCGGGCGGTCGTTGCGCTCGGACCGCGACAGCGTGTAGCTGACCCACCCGAAGAAGTCGCCGACTGGCGCACGTCGCGCCATGAACTCGAGCCCGCGCACGCGCCCCTCGCCCAGGTTGACGAAGAGAGGAGCGTCGTCTTCGTCGCCCAGGTCGGGGTTCTGTACCACCAGACGGTCGAGGTCCTTCGAGAAGAACGTGAGGTCGAGGGTGAAGCCGTCGACCACGGTCTGCTCCCAGCCGATCTCGCTGGCCCAGGACCGCTCGAACCGCAGCACCTGCTGGTCGTCAAGGCCGAACTCCTGGCCCTCGGGGGGCTGGCTGTACAGGCCGGTGCCACCCTTGATCACGCCGCCTGGAACGACCTCGCCCCGCACGATGAGGCGGGGGTCCCAGGCCAACAGCGCGCGGGCGTCGTCGGGCAGGATGAGGCCGCCCAGCCGAAGGCCGGGGTTGACCATGAGCCGGTCGCGGTCGGCGAGCGGGAACAGCTTCAGGTCGAGGTAGGGGTCGGGGATGATCCCCCAGCCGTCGAGGGTGGTGGTGGAGCCCTCGCGCTCGGCGAGTGGATCGCCGCTGGCGTCGAGCTGGAAGGGCAGGGTGACGTTGACCGCGAACTTCGTGAGCTGGCTGTCGAGCCCCGGGGTGAGCAGCACGGCGGGGTGCGGCTGCCACGGCAGGCTGGCCCGCAGGCCGACGGTGGAGAAGTCCTGCTCGACGGCCAGGGTGGTGCCCAGCCCGAAGGCCACGTCGTCGATGCCCGCGAAGGGCTGCACGATGAGCTTCAGGTCGTCGTCGAAGCGGTGGGTCCAGTTCGCGACGATGCGGTGGGCGCCGTAGCGGGCTGACAGGTCGCCTTGGGTGTCGGGGTCGGTGCCCTGGGCGAAGTCGTCGGGGGTGGCGATGCTCAGGCGGTCGCCGTAGCCGAAGACGAAGAGGCTGAGCTGGTCGGTGCCGGTGTTGCGCCAGATGCGGGTCTGGTAGTCGAACCACCGCGGCAGGATGAAGAAGCCGCCCGAGTTGTTGTTGAAGATCGGCAGGAAGGCGTCGATGTAGGAGCGGCGCGCCGCGGCCGCGACCGCCCCGGACTCGCCCACGGGCTGCCGGTAGTACACGCCGGTGTCGAGGATGTCGCTCTTGACGGTGATCTGGGGCTGCTCGGGCAGGCTGGTGCGGGTGCGCACGTCGATGACGCCGCCCGTGCTCTGGCCGTAGCGGACGCTGTAGCCGCCGGGCAGGTAGTCCACCGACTCGATGAGGTCGGCGTTGATGACCGACCGGTAGCCGCCCAGGTGGTAGATGATGGGGACCGCGACGCCGTCGATGTAGACGTTGGAGTCTTCGGGGTTGGCCCCGCGGATGACCAGCAGGCCCGTGCCGAAGGGGGCCCGCGCCGCTCCGGGGAGGTTCTGGATGACCCGCACCGGGTCGCCGAAGGTGCCCGGCACGCGCTTGATCTCCTCCACCGTGATGGTGCGTCGGGTGACATCGACGGCCTCGCGGGCGCCGAGCACCACCATCTCGTTGTCTTCGGGGTCGCCGGTGTCGACCCGCACCGTGGCCTGGGTGACCTCGCCGGCGACGACCTCGACCGCCTCGCGGGCGAGCACGGTGTCCCCCACGCCGACCACGATGGTCGCCTTCCCTGGCGGGACCCCCCGGAGGGCGAAGCGGCCGGCGGAGTCGGAGGCGGCCTCGAAGACGAGCTCGCCGGCGGTGACCGTGATGGGCTGGTCGACCAGCGGCGCGCGAGAGGTGCGGTCGAGCAAGACGCCTTCGAGCGTGATCGGCGCCGGCGTGTCGGCCTCCCCCAGCTCGAAGCCGTAGGCGAAGTCGATCTGCACCGCCACCGGGCCGTCTGGCGTGGTCGCGGGCGTGAAGGTGAGCTGTCGGGCGGCGGCGAGCGCGGCCTCATCGAAGCCGTCGCCGGCGGGCTCGAGCACGACCGCGTCGGCCACAGCGCCGGTGTCGTCGATGGCCAGCCGCAAGACCACGCGCCCTTCGAGGCCCTGAACCCGCGCGGCCGGGGGGTAGTCGGCCTCGATGAAGGTCTTCACGGTCGGCGGCGTGATGGGGACGGCCGCAGCCTCTGCGGACGGGGCGCTGGCCGCCGGCTCCTCAGCGGCCGCTCCGCCTGACAAGCAGGCGAGCATCAGCGGCAGGAGCACGCGAGCCTCCGGGGGTCGGGCGCCCCGTCGGGTGAGCGCCTCGGGCAGGCCTAACCCCGGCTCAGGGGGCTGCCGACCGGGCTCAGCGGCGCGCGCACGCACCCCGCAGCGGGTGGCTCGCGGGCAGGTCGAAGGCCCAGCCGCCGGGGGTCGGGTCGAGGGGCCCGGTG
>JBDQIL010000915.1:0-2793 GCA_040264415.1 Myxococcota bacterium | reverse complement strand
GGCGCGGGCGTCGGCCACGCCGCGGCGCTCGATGGCGACCGCGTCGGCCTCTTTGCCGGCGGCCTCGGCCAGCAGCCGGGCCTTCACCGTCTGGGCCTCGGCTTCGCCCTGCTGGCGGGTGACCTCGGCGTGAATCAGCCCCTCCTTCTCAGCAGCGGTGGCCTGGGCCTCGCGCACCTTGGCCTCGGCGAGCCCCTTGGCCTCGCTGCCCTGGGCCTCGGCCGAGAGCTGCTCGCGGGTGACGCGGGCGCGCGCCAGGCCCTGCTTCTCGGTGGCGAGGGCGTCGGCCTCTTTGACCTGGGCCTGGGCCAGCCCGTCGGCGGCGGTCTCGGCCTTCACGCCGTCGGCCATGCGGATCTTGGCCTGGGCCTCCTTCTCGGCGGCCTCGAGGGCGGCGTTGGCGAGCACCAGCCGCTCGCGGGCCTTGAACTCGGCCACCTTCTCCTGGGCCTCGGCCGACTTGATGTCTTTGATGAGCCCCTCTTGGGCCTCGGCTTCGGCGTGGGTGACCATGGTGATCTTCTCGCGCTCGGCCTCTTCGGTCACCCGGAGGGTCTTGATGCGCTCCTCCTCTTCGGCGACGTGCTTCTCCACCGCGATCTTGGCGCGGGTGACCTCGGCGATCTCCTTGCGCTGCCCCTCGAGGGCCTTCTCCTTGTCGATGCGGACCAGCTCGACCTCGCGCTCGCGCGACAGGATCTCGAGGTCGCGCTCCTTGGAGACCTGCTCGGTCTTGATGGCGACCACGCGCTCCTTGTCTTTCTCGGCCACCTCGATCTGCCGGGACTTGTTCACCAGCGACAGCTCGACCTCTTCTTCGGCCTTGATCTGGGCCAGGCGGGCGCGGCGGTCTTCCTCAGCCTTGACCTTGGCGGCCTCGGCCGACTCGCGGGACTGGATGGTGGCGATCTCGCGCTGCTGACGGGCCTCGGCGTCGGCCCGCTGCTTGTCGAGCTCGAGGATGGCCTCGTCGGCGGCGAGGTTCTGCCGCTTCAGCTCTTTGCGCTCGGTCTGCCGCAGATCGTTGGTGGCCAGGTTCTGCTGGCTGGTGATCTGGGTGATCTTGCGGATGCCCTGTGCGTCGAGGATGTTGTTCTTGTCGAGCAGGTCCATCGGGGTCTGCTCGAGGTAGTCGATGGCGGCGTCTTCGAGCACGTAGCCGTTGAGGTGTCGCCCGATGACGTCGATGATCTGGTCTTTGAAGTCGTCGCGCTGGGTGTAGAGCTCCTCGAACTGCAGCCGCTTGCCCACGGTCTTGAGCGCCTCGGAGAACTTCGCGATGAAGAGCTCTTCGAGGGTCTTCTGGTCGGAGGCCCGCTGGCAGCCGATGGACTGGGCCACCTTGAGCACGTCTTCTTGGGTGGGGTTGACCCGCACGAAGAAGGTGACCTGGATGTCGGCGCGGATGTTGTCGGCGCAGATGAGGCCCGAGTTGCCCTTGCGCGACAGCTCGATGGTCTTGACCGAGATGTCCATGGTCTCGGACCGGTGGAAGACCGGGATGACCACGCCGCCGGTGAAGGTGACCGTGGGGGCGCCCTTGACCTTGTTGATGATGAGGGCCTCGCCCTGGTCGACCTTTCGGTAGAAGCGGCTCACCAGGAACAGCGTCCCGACGACGAAGAATACGATCAGGCCGAAGGTCACGCCGATCAGGATGAGGAAGTCGGTGGGCATCGGGCCGCTCCGAGAGCATGGGGGAGGGGGTCAGGCGGGGTCAGGGTCACGCGCGCGGTCTGCGGCTGCAGCGGCGGCAGGGCTGGATCGGTCTGCGGCGCGGTCTGCCGTGCGAGTGGCGGCGGCGGCGCCCGGGGCCCGCAGGGGCTCGACCACGAAGGCGTCTGCCTGCGGATCCCAGCTCACGATGAGGGCCTGCTCGCCGCGCGCGAGGGCCACCGCGGGGTCGGCCCGCACCTGCACGAGCAGATCAGCGCCGTCGGTGGAGAGCTCGGCCTGGCCGAAGCGCCGGTCGACCCGGCCGGTGGCGATCTCGACGGTCTGGCCGATGAGGTCGCTCCGGCGCGCGCCCTGCTCGGTGTGAAACAGGCCGGAGAGCGGGCGCACGGCGAGGCGTCCGGCCGGCACCGCGATGGCGACCGCGATCAGCGCAAAGACGGCCCCCACGGCCACGGCCGGGACGGCGGCGGGCGCCAGCGGGCCGGCCAGGCGCACGAGCAGCCACGAGAGCACCCACGCGAAGAGGGTCATGAAGCTCAGGCTGACGGTGACGGGCACGTCGCGCACGCGCAGCGCGCCGAGCAGCCGGGCCAGCGCGCCCACCGACGCGCTGTCGCCGCCGTCGAGGGCGTCTGCGCTGTCTGCGCCGCCGTCGAGGGCGCCCTCGACCGCGCCGTCGAGCGCGCCGTCAGTCAGACCATCTACGTCTACGTCTACGTCTACGTCGAGGAAGTCGATGTCGAGGGCCCCCAGGAAGACCAGCGACCAGTAGAGCAGCGCGAGGCCGAGCGCCCCCGTGAAGAGCACCGTGGGCAGCGCGAGGAGGGACTCGAGGAAGGCGGTCATGCGGGCCCGGGCCAGCCGTGGAACACGCCTGGGGTAACCGATCGGGTCGCGGGCCGGCAGCCGCATTGCCTGTCGCGATGGGTGCGTTCCACAGCGCGCCCGCGGACTATGGTCCTGGCGCCTGTCGCCGGTGCCCCATGATCCGCTCTGTCGCTCTGCCCGTCACCCTGCTGACGGCCCTCGTGGCTCCTCTCGGGGCCGCCTCGGCCGCCGACCTCGACCTGGCGCTCGAAGACGCCGCGGGCCGCTCCGACGCCCTGCATGTCACGC
>JBDQIL010000914.1:0-2798 GCA_040264415.1 Myxococcota bacterium | reverse complement strand
GGCCCGGGGGGCCCGCGGTTGGTGGCGCCGGGGGGCCTGGGGGCCCGCGTGGGGGCAGTGGGGGGTGTGGGGGGGGGGCCGGGGGGGGTCGTCGTCCGCTGGGGCGCCCCCGGGCCACGGGTGGTGGGGCCGGCCGCGCTCTCCCGCTACTGCGCCCTCGAGGGCCCGCTGCCCGCCGGGCTCCACGATCGGCTGGCCGCCGTGGCCGACGGCGGCGCCCTCATCGACCTCGCGTCGGCCGAGCGGGCGGTGGTGTCGCCGCTATCGGTCGAGGGCACGCTGGGCGCCCACGCCGCCGGCACCCTGCACCGCGAGACGGGCTGGGCCGATCCGGGCTGCGCCACGGACCGCGGGGCCCGCGTCGAGCTGGTCATCCTCGACAACGCCGCCACCTCAGCGCAGGGCGGCGTGGTGCCGGCTGGCCTGACCCCCGACGCCTTCTTGGCGGACGACGTCATGCCCTCCGAGCACGGCTTCGGGCTGGCCGCGCTCAGCCGCAGCTTGCTGTGCGGCCCCATCGACGCCCCCACCAACGCCTGCGTGGCCGACGTGCGCACCCGCATCGCGCTCCCCCGCCGGTGGACCGCGGACGGCCTCGCCTGGTCGGTCGGCCCCGACGGTCGCCTCACCCACGGCGAGGTGGGCACCCGCGTCGATCTCGCCCTCGCGGTGCGCCGCGCGGTGCAGCGCTGGCAGCGCGCCGGCGCGTCGACGCGCCTGGTGCTCAACCTCTCGGTCGGCTGGTCGCCGTCGGTCGAAGACGCGATCGGCGCCACCTGGCGCGACAACACCCTGGATCGGCGGACCCAGCCCGGCGCCGCGATGGTCTACGACGCCCTTCGGCACGCCCAGTGCTCTGGCGCGCTCGTCGTCGCCGCGGTGGGCAACACCATCGACGGCGAGGACGACACCCGCCCGCTGCTCCCGGCGGCGTGGGCCAGCGCGCCCCCGGCCGGCATGGCGGGGGGCTGCGCGAGCCGGAGCGCCGCCCAGGCGGCCCCGCCCGCGGCCGCCCCGCTGCTCTATGCGGTCGGCGGCGTCACCGACGACGGGCAGCCGCTGTCGGTCTCGCGCGACGACAGCGCGCCCACCCTGCACGCCTACGGGGTCGAGGGCACTGCGCTGCTCGTGGCCGCCGACGCGGGCGGGGGCGAGCCGGGCGTCGCTCTCGACCCCATGACCGGCACCTCGGTGGCGAGCGCGGTGGTGGCCTCGGCTGCGGCGGCGTTCTGGGCAGGCGACCCGGGGCTCGCCGCCCATGAGGTCATGCCACGCCTGCTCCGCGCCTCGGGTCGCTCCGTGGCGGCTGGCGCGGTCGATCCCTACTGGGCCGGCGCCTGGCTCGACACCCCCCGCGCGGTGGGCCTGTGCCGCGCTGGCACGCCGTCGTGCTGCGTGGTGCCCACCGGCGACCCGGTCGCGGCGCCCGAGATCGAGACGGGCGAGGTGGTGGCGGTCCTCGAGCCCCTGTCGGGCGACGCGGCCCCCGAGGGCGGCGGCGTCGGCGACCTCGACGGCCTGGTGCTGCCGCAGCCCGTCATCGTCGGGTGCCCGACCTGCTTCGTGAAGGAGCCCGACGCCGCCATCACCCCGAACGGCACCCTGTACCTCGACTTCGACGCATCCTACAACAGCGTCATCGTCGAGGTCCGGCGGGAGGGCGAGGGGCCGAAGCAGTACCTCATCAACGGCGGCGGCCTGGTCACCGCTGGCGCCAAGACCTTCACGCTGGCCAACATCGGCGGCGAGATCAGCGGGGCGGTGCTGTCGGTGCGCACCACCGGCTTCCCGCGCCAGACCGTCACCCAGAACCTCAAGGTCGTCTCCCCCTGAGGCGGGTCAGCCCGCCGCGACCAGCTCGAGGGTGGTGCCGGCCCAGACCGAAGCGCGCGGCCGACGGAGGGTGCCGGTCGGGCGGCCGCCGCCGCGCGCGGTGCGGCCCATCCACCGGCCGAGCACGTCGGCCAGCACGCACCCATCAGAGAAGCGCTGGGCCGGGTCGGGCTGCATGCAGCGAGCCGCGATGCGCCAGAGGGCCCGGCTGGCGGCGTCGAGGCGGTCTGGAGGCGCGCCGATGGCTTGGGCCCGCACTGTGCGGCGGAGCCCCCGGATGGGGTCGTCGTGGGCGTGGGGTGGGGCGCCATGGAGCAGACACCAGAGCATGCAGCCGACAGCCCAGACGTCGGCGCCCGGACCCACCTGGGCCTCGTCGCCGCGCGCTTGCTCCGGCGCCATCCACCCCAGGGTGCCGGTCACGGTGCCGGGTGCGAAGCCCTGCGGCGCCGCGGCGGCGGTGCGAGCGAGCCCCCAGTCGATGACCCAGGCCCGGTCGGCCCGGTCGATCAGCACGTTCGATGGCTTGAGATCGGCGTGCACCACGCCAGCCCGGTGGGCGCTCCCCGCGGCCCGCGCCACCTGCACCAGCAAGCCCACCCGGTGGCGCAGGCGGTCGGCGTCGAGCGCGGGCTCGGCGAGCAGCGCCGAGAGCTGGACCCCCTCGATGTGGGGCATGGCCAGCCAGGCTCGTCCGTCGTCCAGCACGCCCGAGCCGAGCACCGTCGGGATCGACGGGTGGCGGACGATCGACGGCACGCGGGCCTCGATCGCGAAGACCCGCCGCATGCACCGCTGGCGTCGCAGCTCGCGCCGCAGGATCTTCACCGCGACCGCCTCGCCGGTCTCGGGGTGCACGCCCGACCGCACCTCGCTGGCGCCGCCGCTGCCGATGCGGGCGCCCAGCTTCCAGGCCGCGAGGGGGTGGGCTGGCTGCGGGGCGGAGGGGGCGCCCGGGTCGAGCG
>JBDQIL010000913.1:0-2800 GCA_040264415.1 Myxococcota bacterium | reverse complement strand
CGTGGCGGCGGGGTTGACCTCAGCCAGGCTGTCGTCGCAGTCGGTGGTGTTGTCGGTGTAGCCGGAGGGCGGCTCGCAGTCTTCAAGCGGGCTGTCTGCGTCTCCGAAGCCGTCGCCGTCGCCGTCGGCGTACCAGGTCGACTGGACGTCTTCGTCGATGGTGCCGTCGCAGTCGTTGTCGAGGCCGTCGCAGCGCTCCGAGGCCGCCGGGTTGACCAGGGGGTCGGTGTCGTCGCAGTCGGTCCCGGCGATGGCGGCGCCCTCTGGCTGCGCGCAGCCCTCGAGCGGGGCGCTGGGATCGCCGTAGCTGTCGCCATCCGCGTCGGCGTACCAGGTGGAGGTCACGCCCTCGTCGATGTCTCCATCGCAGTCGTTGTCGACGTCGTCACAGATCTCGGTGGCCGCCGGGCTGATGGTGGCGTCTTCGTCATCGCAGTCCTCGGTGGCAGGGAAGCCGTCACCGTCTGCATCGACGGTGTCGGACAGCCCGCCGGTGTCGACGAGGCCGTCTTCAGGCTCGACCTTGTCGCCGGTGCGACAGGCGAGGACGAGCGGGAGGACGAGGAGGGCCGTTCGCATGGGGGCCTCGGATGTGGGGATGCGCCGCGCCCCGATGGTACCCCATCTTCTCGCCGGTCGCGGCGAGCCCGAGCGACCCCGTGCGCCACAGGGCGCTCCCCAGCCAGCAGCGACTGCCGGGTCGCGCCCACGCATCGGTGACCTGCTCGGCCCCGCGAACGGCGCCCCCCGACCGGACCCCCGGCGCCCGATGGTCCTGTTCAACCGCCGGAGTCTCTTGTGGGTGAGGCCGCAAGATGGAGCCCAGGATGACCTTCACGCGCCCTCACCACCCGAGGTCTGGGCGTGAGCAGCCTCGCCACAGGATCCACGTCCCGGTCGCTCTCTGTGTGTAGACGCCCGCCCAGCGCTGGCGGGGTCGAGCCGGCGCGTCCTGGGCGGCGGCGGGGATCCCGTCATCCCCCCAGCAGCCGCGCCTTCAGGTACTCCCAGTTCATCCGGGCGATGGCGGTGAGGGAGATGGACTGGGGGCACTCCACCGCGCACGCGCCGGCCAGGGAGCAGTGGCCGAAGCCCTCGGAGTCCATCTGCTCGACCATGCCGCGCGCGCGGGCGGCGGCCTCGGGGCGGCCTTGGGGCATCAGGGCGAGGTGGGTGAGCTTCGCGCCGGTGAAGAGCGCGGCGCTGGCGTTCTCGCAACTCGCGACGCAGGCGCCGCAGCCGATGCAGGCGGCCGCGTCGAGGGCAGCCTCGGCCACGTCGTGCGGCACCGGCACGCTGTTGGCCTCCGGGGCCCCGCCGACGGGGGTGGAGATCCAGGCGCCGGCCTGCAGCACGCGGTCGAGGGCGCTGCGGTCCACGCGGAGGTCGCGCACCAGAGGGAAGGCCCTCGCGCGGAACGGCTCGAGGGTGACGGTGTCGCCGTCGGAGAAGCTTCGCAGGTGCAGCTGGCAGGTGGTGGTGTGGGGCTGCGGGCCGTGGGGCCGCCCGTCGATCATCACGCCGCACTGGCCGCAGATGCCCTCGCGGCAGTCGTGGTCGAACTCGATGGGGCGCTCGCCGGCCCGCACCAGGCGCTCGTTGACGTGGTCGAGCAGCTCGAGGATGGACATGTCGGGGTGCGCGTCGTCCACGGCGTAGTCGACCAGCTCGCCGGGGGCGTCCCGATCCCGCTGCCGCCAGACCCGCAGCTGCAGCCGCATCGTCATCGGTAGCTCCGGGTCTCGGGCGGCAGGGTCTCGAAGGTGAGCGGCTCGCGGTGGAGGCGCGGGGGCTGGCCCTCGCCGTCGAAGGCCCAGCACGACACGTGGCTGTATTGGGCGTCGTCTCGGCGGGCGCCGCCGTCGGGGCCCTGGTGCTCCACCCGGAAGTGCGCCCCGCAGGACTCCTCCCGCTCCAGCGCGTCTTGGCAGACCAGCTCGCCCAGCTCGAGGTAGTCGGCCACGCGCCCGGCCCGCTCCAGCTCGCCGTTGATCTCGTCGGCGCCGCCCGGCACCGAGACCTCCCGCCAGAAGCGCGCCCGCAGGTCGGCGATGGCGGCCCGGGCCCGCTCCAGCCCGGCCCGCTCGCGCGACACCCCGCAGTCCCGCGACAGGATGCCGCCCAGCTCGCGGTGGAAGTCGCGGGCGGTGCGGCCGCCGCGCACGTCCAGCAGGCGCTGCAGGCGCGCCCGGACGGCATCCTCGGCCACATCGAAGGCGGCCCTGCCGGGGTCGGGCCGGGGCGCCTCGATGTGGCCGCTGAGGTAGCGGCCCAGCGTCACTGGCAGCACGAAGTAGCCGTCGACGCAGGCCTGCAGCAGCGAGTTGGCGCCCAGGCGGTTGGCGCCGTGGGTGGAGAAGTTGCACTCGCCGACGGCGTACAGCCCCTCGATCGTGGTCATCAGCTCGTAGTCCACCCACAGCCCGCCCATGGAGAAGTGGGCGGCTGGGGAGATCTTCATGGGCTGTTGGGTCGCGTCCACCCCCGTGATCTGCTGGTACATGCGGAACAGGTTGCCGTAGCGGGCGCGGATCTCGTCGACGCCCAGCGCGGCGAGGGCGTCTTTGAAGTCGAGGTAGACGGCGTTGGAGAGCGGGCCCACGCCGTGCCCGGCGTCGATGCGCTCGCGCACGGCCCGCGAGGCGATGTCGCGCGGCACGAGGTTGCCGTAGGCGGGGAAGCGGCGCTCGAGGAAGTAGTCGCGCTCGGCCTCGGGGATGCGCCCGGGCGGGCGGGTGTCTCCGGCGGCCGCGGGCACCCAGATGCGCCCGTCGTTGCGGAGCGACTCGCTCATCAGCGT
>JBDQIL010000912.1:0-2802 GCA_040264415.1 Myxococcota bacterium | reverse complement strand
TCTCGACGCAGGCGGGGCCGGCCGGGGCCGTGAGCGACTGGCCGTCGACCACCACCGCCACGCCGGGCTGCCAGGCGCGAGCGACCAAGCGCCGGCCGTCGCCGATGCGGGTGCCCTCCGCCCCGACGCCCTGCGTGATCACCCCCCCGCGCACGAAGTCGATGCGGCCGGGCGCGGGGGGCGTGGGCGGCTCGGAGCACGCCAGGGTGAGCAGGAGGAGCCACGCCATCAGGGCCACCGTGCGGAGGACGGGCCGCGGTAACGGCGGCTTGCCGAGCGGGCAATCGCGGGGTGACGGGCGCGCGTCGCGGGTGGGCATCGGGCCGGTCGCGGTGCGCGCGCGAGGCTGGCGCCGAGGCTTGGGTTAGCCGCCGGTCATGTACCCCTCCATGCAGGCCTTCATCGCCGCCCTCGAGGCCGAGGGCGAGCTGCTCCGCGTCTCTCGCCCGGTCGACCCCGTGCTCGAGATCGCCGCCATCGTCGACCAGGAGTGTCGCGCTGCGGCGCCGGGGGGGCCGTCTGAGTCCGCCCGCCGCAACGATCCCCGTGACTGGGGCAAGGGGGGCCGGGCGCTGCTCTTCGAAGACGTCGTGGGCTCGGACGTGCCCCTGCTGGTCAACGCCTTCGGGTCGTACAAGCGCATGGAGATGGCCCTGGGGTGCCACGACGCGGGGCACACGCCGGGCGGCTTCGACGCCATCGCGGCCCGCATCGCGAGCCTGACCAAGCCGGTGCCACCCCGCACCCTGGCCGAGGCCTTCGACAAGGCCAAAGAGGTGCTCCCGCTGCTCAAGGTTCCGCCCAAGACGGTGTCGCGGGGGGCCTGCCAGCAGATCGTTCAGACGGGCGACGACATCGACCTGACGCGGCTGCCCATGCTGCGCTGCTGGCCCCTCGACGGCGACCTGGCCGGGGTGGGCTACCCCGCCGACACCAACGCCGGCGTGCCGGGCCTGGGCCACCCCGACCTCTCGGAGGCGGAGTGGGACGCGCGCTATCGGGGCCGCTACATCACCTTCGCCGGCATCCACACCATCCACGCCGACGACGCCGACGACCCGCGCCCGTCGTCGCACAACATCGGCATGTACCGGGTGCAGTTGCTGGGCAAAGACCGCCTCGCGATGCACTGGCACGTGCACCACGACGGGGCGAGTCACTGGCGCTCCTGGAAGCGCCGCGGCGAGCCGATGCCGGTCGCCATCGTGCTCGGGGGCGAGAGCGTGCTGCCCTACGCGGCCACCTGCCCGCTGCCCCCGGGCATCTCGGAGCTGCTGATGGCCGGCTTCCTCAACCAGGGTGGCATCCGGCTGGTGCCCGGCCAGACGGTCCCGGTGCGGGTGCCCGCCAACGCCGAGATCGTCATCGAGGGCTTCGTGCGTCACGACGCGGGCCCCATCGGGTGGGACCCCCGCGACCCCGACGCCGAGCCGCTGGGCGACGGCGCGGTGTTCGAGGGCCCCTTCGGCGACCACACCGGCTTCTACTCGATGCCCGACCGCTACCCCATCGTCGAGGTCTCGGCGGTCACCCTGCGCGAGCGGGCGGTCTACCCCACCACCATCGTCGGGCTGCCGCCCCAAGAAGACTACTTCCTGGGCAAGGCGACCGAGCGGGTGATGGGCGCGCTGCTCAAGGTCGTGATCCACGACATCGCCGACTACGACCTGCCCATGTTCGGCGCCTTTCACAACTGCGCCTTCGTTCAGATTCACAAGGACTACCCGATGCACGCCCGGCGGGTGATGCACGCCATCTGGGGGACCGGGCAGATGGCGTGGACCAAGTCGATCTTCGTGGTGGACCACGACGTGGATGTGCACGACCCGCGCGCGGTGCTCGAGGCGGCCGCGCGCCTCTGCCAGCCGCACCGCGACCTCGAGACGGTGCAGGGCCCCCTCGACATCCTCGACCACGCCGCCCCGCGGCTGGGGGCGGGCACCAAGCTCGGCTTCGACTGCACCCGCAAGTGGCCGGGCGAAGAGGTGCGGGGCCACCCCGTTCAGGGCGCCGACGCGCCGCTCGACGTGGCCACGTCGTCCACGGCGGCCCCCCACCTCGACCGCGTGCGGGCGGTGCCCGGGGTGCTCGACGCGGCCGTTCAAGACGGGGCGCCCGGCTGGCTGATGGTGCGGGTCGACCGCGGGCTCGACGAGCCGGCGCGCGTCGGCCTGGGCGCCGCGGCCCTCGAGCGGGTGCTCGACCTCGACCCGGTGGCCGACGGCGCGGGGGCGCTGCCCTTCGTGGTGGTGGTCGGCCGCGACGTCGACCTCGCTGATCCGGTCGCGCCGCTCTTCCATTGGCTCGCCAACATGGACATGGGGCGCGACGCCCAGTGGCGCCGCGAGGACGGCCGCCTGGGCTGGGACGCCACCCCCAAGACGCCGGGCGACGCGCGCATGCGCGAGCCGGTGCGGGCCTGGCCGCCGGTGGTCTCGTTCGATGCAGAGACGGTGGCGCAGGCCACCGAGGCCCGGCGCGCGCTGGGGCTGGAGCCCTGAGCGTCGGGGTCGGGGAGCCGCCGCCGCGCCGCCGACGCGCGGTCTGCCCCGGTCCTCCGACGGCCCCAGTGCAGCGGCCCGGCGGTCTGGCGGGGTAGGGGACCGGCATGTTCTCCCCCCTCGGCTCTCGCGGCGGCACCCGCAAGCCGCCGCGCTCGATGCGCCTGCTGCTGTTCTTGTGCGTGATGATGGTGATCGCGTCGCTCCTGCTCGTGCGCGACTTGCAGTCCGGTCCGAACCCGCTGTTGGGCTACTCGCGGGCGCTCACGCAGCCCCGCCCCACCGGCGAGCCGGTCGAGGT
>JBDQIL010000911.1:0-2803 GCA_040264415.1 Myxococcota bacterium | reverse complement strand
CCTCGGTGTCTCCCTCGCTCTCGAAGGGCACCCCGTTGGCGCGCATCTCCTGGCGGAGGCGCCGGTGGTTGTAGATCTCGCCGTTCATGGCGACCACGAAGCGTCCGGTCGCGTCGGCCACCGGTTGGTGGCCGTGCTCCGGGTCGAGGATGGCCAAGCGGCGCGCGCCGGTGACGGCCCAGGGAGTGTCGCCGCCCGCGGAGAGCACGCGCTCCTCGTCGGGCCCGCGGTGCGCCAGAGATCGGGTCATGGCCTCGGTGGCCGCGCGGGCTCCGTCGGCCAGGCCGCCGGGTCTCGCGATGCCCGCGATGCCACACATGGCCTCAGGCCCCTGCGCTGCGGGGCAGCGTCGCGGCGGCCTCGTCGTGGATGGTGACCACACCGGGCAGGTTTCGAACCCGGGCCACGCGGTACGGCGCCTTGTTCTGCACCTCGTAGTGCATCCGGATCAGCACCTCGGCGATGATGCCGAGCGTGACCTCGAGCAGGCCGAAGATCGCGAGCATGGGCGCGATGACGGTGAGGCAGGCGGCGAGCACCGGGGCGTCGAGCAGCAGCCAGGTCGCCGCCGCCCCGATGGCCGCCACGGCGCCCCCGAGCACGAGGCTGAACCCGACCCACCCGAAGAAGTAGATGGGGGTCACGTAGAAGTCGCGGAGGAACTTCACCGTGGTGAGATCCAGCAGCACCTTCGGGATGCGCCCGAGGCCGTACTTCGAGGTGCCGCGCACCCGGGGGTGGTGCCGGACCGGGATCTCGAGCATGCGCGCGCCAGCCCAGGTCACATAGATCGGGATGAAGCGATGCATCTCGCCGTAGAGCGGGATGTTGTGGATGTACTCGCGCTTGTAGACCCGCAGGGTGCAGCCGTAGTCGTGCAGCGGGACGTTGCTCAGCCAGGAGATGAGGGCGTTGGCGGCCTTGCTCGGCAGCACCCGGGTGAGGGAGGCGTCCTGTCGGTCTTTGCGCCAGCCACACACGACGTCGTAGGTGTCGAGGTGACTCAGCATCTCCGGGATGTCCCCCGGATCGTTCTGCAGGTCGGCGTCCATCGTGACCAGCACGGGGGCGCGGGCGTGCCGGATGCCGGCCGTGAGCGCCGCCGTCTGACCGTAGTTGCGGACGAAGTGGATCACCGACGCCCGCGTGTCTCGCTCGGCCACGGCGTCGAGCTCGCGCGCTGAGGCGTCGAGGCTCCCGTCGTTGACGTAGATGACCTCGAAGTCGAGGTGGCCGACTGCGTCGCAGATGGCGGCGTGCAGTGGCTCGATGTTGCCCTGCTCGTCATAGACGGGCACCACGATGCTCACCGCGGGGCCGGCGGCCGGCGTCGGCGACACTCAGCCCCCGTCGGCTTCAGGCGGAGGCCCATCCGGTGTGGGCATGTCGTTGTCGGGCGGTGGCCCGTCTGGCGTGGGCATGTCGTTGTCGGGCGGGGGGCCATCGGGGGTCGGCATGCCCGAGCCCGGCGCCTCTTGCCCGCCATCCGCGCCGCCCGGCGCCCCGGAGGGGTCGCCTTGGACGGCCCGCATGGAGCCCGGCGCGCCGCCGGGCGCCAGCACGCTCGGATCGAAGTCGTCGGTGAGTCGCAATTCGACCAGCAGGATGGGCTCTTGGTCGATCTTGAGGGGCGGGTCGGTGACGTAGCCGGGGTCGCCCTTGGTGGGGCCATCGCCATCTTGGTCGATGAATGCGTGCACCTGAAGCTGACCGAAGCCCTTCGGAGCCTCGATCTCCCAGGTGTCGCCGCTGCGAACCTCCAGGGTGTGCACCAGGCGGGGCGCGCCCTCGTCTTCGGGGATGGCCCGGAAGTCGAGGCGCCGCATCCCGCTGATCGCGCCCTCGTAGACGAAGGTGCCGGAGACCTCGACGCCCTCTCCGGGCTTCACGCGGAACCGGGCCTCGTTGGGCTGCGTGGCGCCCACGTCTTCCACCGTCGGCGCGCTGTTGCCCCCGGCGGCGGCGGGGGCGGTCCCCGGGCCGCCCTGACTCAGGTCTTCGTAGGAGCCGACAGGGTTGGGGTCGGGGCAACCGACGGTGAGCCCGACGAGGGCAAAGAGGGCAGCCTGGTGGCACACACGGTTCATGCCGCAATCTCCGGACGCAGTCCCGAGTCGATACCGGTTGCCGGCGGCGCTGTCAACGCCAGCCCCCGGGTCCCGACCGGCGCGACCGCCCGCGGTCGGCCACCGAGCGGCGCGCCTTGACGCGAAGGGGGGGCGCGCGGTACCAAGGAGTGCCGCCAGACCAGGGAGGGTTGCGGTGTCCGTGACGCTCAGAGGCTACGTCTTCCTAGACAGCTTGCAGCCGCAACTCGCGGCCTTCACGGGCACGACCTGCCGTGGCTTCCTGCCCCTCGCGGGTCAGGCGTCGCTGTGGGTCGAGACCGCGCCCGGCATGATCATCAACCGCGTCACCGACGTCGCCCTGAAGGCGACGCGTTCCGTGCCGGCGGTGCAGGTGGTCGAGCGGGCCTTCGGGCTGCTCGAGATCCACCACGACGACAAGGGTGAAGTGCTCTCGGCTGGCGACGCCATCCTCGAGTACCTCGACCTGAAGCGCGAAGAGGGGCTCAAGCCCCGGGTCGTGTCGAACCAGGTCATCCGGTCGGTGGAGGCCTACCAGGCCCAGCTCATCAACCGAAACCGGCAGGGGATGATGTTGATCCCCGGCCAGAGCCTGTTCATCCTCGAGACCGAGCCCGCCGCCTGGGTGGTGGCCGCCGCGAACGAGGCCGAGAAGGCTGCGAACATCAACCTCATCAATCTCCGGCCCTTCGGCGCCTTTGGGCGGCTCTGGATGG
>JBDQIL010000910.1:0-2804 GCA_040264415.1 Myxococcota bacterium | reverse complement strand
GCCTTCGCGGGAGCCGAGCATCTGCATGTTGTTTGCCACGATTTCGGTGGTGTAGCGGGTGTTGCCGTCGCGGTCTTCCCACTTGCGGGTCTGGATGCGGCCTTCGATGTAGAGCTGCTTGCCCTTCTTGCAGTACCGGCCGACGTTCTCGGCGGTCTTTCCGAAGACGACGACGTTGTGCCACTCGGTGTGATCGGTCCAGTTGCCGTCTCGGTCTTTGCGCCGATCGGTGGTCGCCACGCGCAGGTTGGAGACGGCGGTGCCGCTACCGGTGGTGCGCATCTCGGGATCCTGGCCGAGGTTGCCGACCAGAATTGCCTTGTTGACAGTCATGTGAGTACTCCTGAGGTCATCGTCGTCGTCATCGAGAGAGGTCGAGCCCGGGTCCGAGCACGTCGGCGTAGGTGCCGCTCGCGCGCAGGGTGTCGGTCCACTCGGTCCAGGCGACCTCGGTCTCGTCATCGAGGGTGCCGAGGTCTGCGCACACCCGAACATCGTCGGTGACGTACGCGGGGGTGCCGGTAGAGTAGTCGTTCGGGCCGTAGAAGTGGACGCCGTAGTTGTCCGGCGAGAAGAAGGTGTCGCGCTGTGCGGTGCCGCCGTAGATGGCGTAGACCCCGTCGCCGGGGAATCCACCCTCGCCGCGCCCGGGTTCGACCGCTGCGCGTACGTCTTCGTCGAGGACCGCCCAGCTCGACCGGACGAGGAAGTCGCGGGCCCCGTAGGGGCTGTCGCAGCCCTCGAACGACCCCATCACCGACGGCGAGAAGGCCTCGGGATCGCATGCGCCGGTGCGGTACTCGTAGCCGAACGGGAAGGGCTGGTTGTTGGGCCCGGCGGAGGCGGCCAGCAACTCGGCGGTGGTGCAGAGCCGACGCCCGTAGGTGGGCAGCAGCTCGTCGAGCAGCTCGGCCTGTCCCACATTGAGCCCGTCGGTCATCCATGCGTCGCGGGCCGCACCCGGCAGCGGGTAGGCCGCCATGCAGAAGGTCTCGAGCTGGACCGAGAGCGCGGGGATGACGGTTCCGGCGAACGCATCGACGCTGCTGGCGGAGGTCTCGCCGACCACGGCGGTGAAGCCGTCGGGTGCCACCTGCACCATGCCGGCCGGACAGACCGTGGGGTCGGTCTGGTCGTCTGGACCCACCCCTGAGCCGCCGCTGCCCCCCAACTGAGGGTCATCCTGCGGTTGGCAGGCGAGAGCGAGCAGCGTGGGGGCCAGAAACGTGCGCATCGAACTCTCC
Source organism: Myxococcota bacterium (assembly GCA_040264415.1). Lineage (GTDB taxonomy): Bacteria > Myxococcota_A > UBA796 > UBA796 > UBA2385 > M30B51. The sequence continues at coordinate 1,560 of JBDQIL010000910.1, read as the reverse complement.
GTAATTCGGTGAACGGGCCGGATCCTGGCCCGTCGGCCGAAACGGACATCCAGTGACCGCCCCCCCCCAGGGTGTGGGGCGCCGATCAGAACCCGCTGAAGCCGATGTAGACCGTGCCTTCGTCGCCGATGCTGTCTTCACCGGGCACACCGAAGACGAGGTCGGCCAGGCCGTCACCGTTGATGTCGCCCAGCGCGACGCCCATGCCGGCGTGGTCGGCGCTGCTGCCACCGCGGAAGCTCGCGGCGGCGTTGGTGAGCGTCTGCGAGGCCGTGCCGCTGATCGACAACCAGACGTTGCCCGCGTTGTCGCCTGCGGCCGAGGCGCCGGTGCCTCCCACCAGCAGGTCGTCGGTGCCGTCGCCGTCCACGTCGCCGCCCGAGGCCAGGCTGCCCGCCGCCCAGGCGAAGACCGGGCTGCCCGTGTAGTAGGCGTAGGCGACGTTGCCCACGGTGTCGGTCAGAGCGCCGAGGTCAGCGCCAGCGACGTAGTGCACGCGGCCCGCTTGGGTGTCTTGGCAGGGGGCGCCGGCGGCGAGGTCGCTCATGCCGTCGCCGTCGAGGTCGCCGCTCGTGAGGCTGGCGCCGAGCTGGATCCCGGACGCGCCCCCTTGGAGCACGCCCCACGCTGCGGTGGACGCCACGGCGCTGCCCGTCACGGTCGTCCCAGCCATCAGGTAGACGTTGCCGCCGTCCCCGCCGAGGTCGTCGTTTCCGCAGCCGTTGGGCGCGCCGATGGCGAAGTCACCGAGCCCGTCGGCGTTCATGTCAGGCAGTGAGGTGAGCGCGGCGCCCAGGCGCTCGCCCGAGCCGTCGGCCCCCGTGTAGATGAGGTCGGCGTCACTCGAGAGGAAGGCGCCGCTCGAGCCCAGCGTGGTCGAGAAGAAGACGTAGACCGCGCCGTCGCCACCGAAGGCGCCGGGTGCGCCCACCGCGACCTCGGGGAGACCGTCGCTGTCGATGTCCGGCACGCTGCTGACGCTGGCCCCGAACTCGCCGCGGCCCAGCTGGCCCTGGATGGTCCAGGTGGCGTCGTTCAGGTCGGCGGCGAGCGCGCCGTCGGTCGCGGTGAAGATCCAGACCTGCCCGACGACCACGTCGAAGTCCGGGACGAGCGTGGCGCGGGCGGATCCCTCCGCAGCCACGGCGTCCACCGACGTGACCACCAGCTCATCCGCCGTGTCGCCGTCCATGTCGAGCAGGAAGCCGACGTGGTCGAGCGGCGCGCTGTCCGCGGTCGAGGAGATGGTCCAGCTGGCCGTCGAGGTGTCGGTCGGGCTGGTGCCCAGGGTGCTCCCGGGGAACACGTGAACCAAGCCGTTCTGCGCCGGGCTGGTCGCCAGATCGCTTCGCTGGATCAGGGCGACGTCGTCTGGCGCGTCGCCGTCGACGTGGCCCGTGGCGCCGTCCCAGCGCACCCAGCCCGACTCTTCGAGCCCGGTGATGTAGGACCCGCCGTAGCTGCCCTCGACCGACCAGTGGTCGTCGAGGCCGTCGCAGTCGGTGTCGTGACCGTCGATCTGCTCGGGCGCGCCCGGGAAGGACTCGAGGTCGGTGTCAT
>JBDQIL010000909.1:0-2804 GCA_040264415.1 Myxococcota bacterium | reverse complement strand
GCCACCGTCGAGCTGGTCGCGCTGCGCCTCGCGCCGGTCGCCGCGCTGGTCGGCCTCGCCATCGTGCTGCCCCCCGAGCCCGTCCCCCTCACGCTGGGCGCCCTCGCCGCCGCCGCGGGCGTCTGGGTCTGGTCTGGCGGGGCGTGGCTGAGCATCCTTCGGGCGACCCGACGGGTTCGGCCGGCGCCCGCGTCGGTGCGCGAGATCGTCGAGGCGCAGGCCGCCCGGGCGGGCCGCCCCCCGCCGCCCGTCGAGGTGCTTGAGCACGCCTCGGTCAACGCCTTCGCGCTGCCGGCGATGGGCCGGCTGCTGTTCACCCGCGGCGCCGTCCGCGCGCTGACCGAGGCTGAGCTCACCGCCGTGGTCGGACACGAGCTGGGGCACCTCGCTGAGCCTGCCAGCCTCGCGCGCCTGCGCCGCCTCCCGCTGCTCGCGCTCGTGCCTCTGGTGGGCGCACGCGCAGCCTTGCTCAGCCTCGACCGGCTCACCCTGGTCGGGTTGCTGCTCGGGTGGCTCGCCGGCGTGCTGGCCCTGCGGACCGCGCTGCGTCGACGCCTGCGCGCCGCCGAATCGGAGGCCGACGCGGCTGGCGCCCGCCAGCTCGCGGACGGGCCCGCATACGGGCGCGCCCTCGAACGCATCTACGCGCTCAACCACATCCCCGCGGTGCTCGGGCGGCGGGGCGCCCACCCCGACCTCTTCGACCGGATGATGGCCGTGGGTGCCGAGCCGGACTGGCCCCGACCGCCGCCCCCGCCCCGCTTCGGCTGGCTGCCGGTCGCGGCGGTCGGCGGCGTGCTGACGGCCGCGCTGGTCGCCTTCACCTTCACCGTGCGGTCGCTCGAATCGATGGAGCGGGTGGGCCTGGGCCCCATCGTCTGGACCGCAGGAGCAGTCGAGGCCCTCGTCGGCCACGGCCGCACCCGGGGCGCCCTCGGCGAGCCGCAGGCCACCGCGGCGTTGCTGCACCTGGCCTGCGCGTCGACGCGCATGAGCGGCGACTGCGCCGAGGCGGCCATCTGGCTCGCAGAGCTGGGGCGGTGCGAGGCCGCCCACGAGGCCCTGTCGTGGGCCGAAGCCGACCTTCAGTGGGCCATCGAGGGCGACGGGGCGGCGCCCGTGTGGGCCGCCGACGAGGCCGCGTATGTGGGACGGGCAGCCGTCTGGGTCGGGCGGTGCACCCCCTCCAGCGCCGCCCCGCCGCCGGCTGCCGTGCGGTAAGCTCGGCGCACAATCGGAGGACCAGCATGCAGTTCTGGGACAATCTGGGACCGCTCGACCTGCTGGTGGTCGCCATGCTGCTGGTGGTGGCGCGAGCCGTCACCACGGGGATCCCCATGCTGCGCCGCCTGGCGCTGCCCCCCGCGCTGGTCGCGGGGGCTGTCGGCATGCTCCTCGGGCCGGCCTTCCTCGACGTGCTCCCCGTCGCGACGGCGAGCCTCGAGACCGTGGTGTACCACTGCCTCGCCTTGCTCTACATCTCGATGGCCCTTCAGGGCGTCCCGAGAGGGCGCGTGAGCCACGGCGCTCGGTCGATCACCTTCGGCATCCCGGTCATCATCCTCCTCCAAGGCGCCCTGGGGCTCATCTTCGTCGTGGGTTGGACCAGCCTGGTGGAGGACCTGCACCCGGGCTTCGGGCTGATGCTGGCGCTGGGGTTCTCGCAGGGACCCGGACAGGCCCTGGCGTTGGGCGCCTCCTGGGAGCCCACCGGCTTCGTGAACGGCGGGCAAGCAGGCCTTCTGATGGCCGCCCTCGGCTACGCGTGGTGCTCGGTGGTGGGGGTCACCCTCTTCCACCTCGGGCGTCGCGCCGGCTGGCACCGCACCGGCGGCCAATCCGAGGCCCGCACCGAAGACCGGCAGGCGGCCGCCCAGCGCCCCGCGCCGCTGCCGGGCGACCTCGACGCGCTCACCAGCCAGGCCGCGCTGGTGGGCTTCGTCTACCTGCTCGTCTGGGGCCTGCTCAGCGTCGTCACGGCGCAGCTCGCGGACGAGAAGCTGGTCGCCCGGCTGTGGGGCTTCCACTTCATCTTTGCGCTGGTGCTGAGCATCGGCGCGCGCCGCCTCATGGAGCGCGTCGGGGTGCGCGACCGGGTGGTCGACGACGAGCTTCAGAGCCGGCTGTCAGGCTTCATCATCGACGCTGCAGCGGTGTGCGCCATCGCCGCCGTGCGGGTCGATCTCCTCGCGGACCTCTTGGCGCCTGCGGTCGCCCTCGCCCTGCTCGGCGGGACCTTCACCACCGTCCTCGCGCTCTGGCTCTGCCGCCGCGCCTTCCCCGAACGCCCCTTCGCGCACGCGCTGATGCTCTTCGGCACCGTCACGGGCACCCTCCCCACCGGCCTCGTCCTGCTGCGCCTCGAAGATCCAGCGCTCCGCACCACCGCGGCCCGCAATGTCATCATGGGAATGCCCGGGGTGGTCGTCCTGTCCGTTCCGCTCATCCTCGTCGTCTTGCCGATCCCGGTCGCGGACTGGCCGGTCAGCTACCCAGGCGCGGTGTGGCTCGCGACGGGCATCTGCGTGGCGTACGCCGCCGCGCTGATGGTGGCCTGGCGCTTCATGGGGGCCCTGCGGCCGGTGGGCTCGGCCGTCTCGATCTGGCCCACCGAAGCGCACGCCCTCGAGGCCGCCCCCGAGCCCCCCGGCTGAGGTCGGCGGGCGCCCAATCGCGCCCTCGGGCTTGAATTCCACCCCGCTGAGGCACTATGAGGGGGTGTCTGGATTGTCGGAGAACCCATGCGCCGTCTGCTCGCCATCACCTTCGCTCTCGGCCTCACCGGCTGCCCCACCCCCCCCGCG
>JBDQIL010000908.1:0-2804 GCA_040264415.1 Myxococcota bacterium | reverse complement strand
GGGCCCCCACCCGGGTGGTGCAGGCGCGGGCGCGCTCCGCGCTCTGTGCGCTGGGCTGGGTGGGGTGCTTGTGTTGTGGCTTCGCGGCCGGCGGTGCGTGGCGTCGTCGCCTTGCGGCGGGCCGCCGGTGGCCAGCGGCTTGAGGGCGCGCACGTCGCGGCCGTCGGCGTGCAGGCTGGCGGCGAGCGCGGCGGTCACCACCGACTTGCCCACCTCGGTGTCGGTGCCGGTGACAAACCAGCCCGTCAGAGGGGCGTCGCGGTCCATCGATCAGCCTGGGTTGAGGCGGCGCCCCGGTCTCGCAGCCAGCGCAGGTGGCAGAGCACCTGCCGGGCGGCCACCGGGTGAAAGAGGGGAGGGAGTTCGGTGTAGATGGCGGCGACCAGGTCGATGGGTCGAGCACCCGGGGTCGCCTCGAGCGCGCGCTGGACCTGCTGGGTGCGGGCGTGGCGGTGGTCGATGTAGTGGCGGAGCAGCGGCGCCGCGGGCTCGATGACGGGCCCGTGGGCGGGCATCAGGCGCCGCGCTCCCAGCGCCAGCAGGCGCTCGAGGCTGTCCAGGTACTGCGCCAGATCGCCCTCGGGCGGGTCGAGCACGATGGTGCCCTCGCCCGCCACCATGTCGCCCGCGATCACGGTCTCGCCGTCGAAGGCGCAGAGGTGCCCGGGCGCGTGGCCGGGCGTGTGCAAGAGCCGCCAGCGGCGGCCGTCGTCGGTGTCGAGGGTGTCGCCGGACGTGAGCGCCCGGTCTGCAGAGATGCCGATGTGGGCGATGGTGGCGGGGTGGGCCCAGATGGGCGCGCCGGTTCGCGCGCGCAGGTGGGCCGCGCCGCCGATGTGGTCACCGTGATGGTGGGTGAGGAAGATGGCCGCCACCCGCAGCCCGCCGGCGTCGAGCGCGCGGTCGAGCCCTGCCCGAGCGTCTGCGGTCACCCCCGCCGGGTCGACGGCGATGACCTCGCGTTCGCCCAGCAACCAGCAGTTGGTGGTGGTCGCGGGCGGCAGTGTGGGGGAGGGGACCGCGACTACGCGCACCCCCGGGACGATCGAACGGAGCTCGAGGGCGCTCAGAAGAACCGCCACGCGAGGAACGACACGCCCGTCACCACGAGCAGTGCGATCGATACGATCGCCAGCATCTCGGTCCACCGGAGGCGATCTCCCGGGAGCGTGTCGAGGTCGAGGCCCGGGTCGGTGGACCGCTCCACTTCGTCGGTCTCGTCGTCTCCCATCGGGTCGGAGGCCGGCAGGGGGGAGACCCCCAGCGCGGTCAAGAGGTCGTCCTCTTCGGGGCCGTCCGAGTCATCGAGCTCGTCGAGCTCGTCCACGTGGCTGTCGGGGTTGGGTGGGGCGTCCTCGCCGGCCGACACGGTGGGGCCTCCGACGGGCACGGACACCGCCGCCACGCGCGGATCGTCAGCGAAGGGCAGCTCGCCGGCGACGGGGGTGTCGGCATCGCTCTCGGGCTCGTCGAGGTCGGTCGGCGAGGCTGAGACCGCTGGGCCCGCCTGCACGCGGGCCGGCTCGGCGGCCTGCGTCTCGACGAGGTCGCCCGGTATGGTGTCGGTGACCTCGTCTTCGAGCCTGCTCAGATCGCGCGATTGGGGCGCCGGAGAGCCAGCCTGGACCGAGGGGTCGGGGGAGATCGCGACCCGCGCGCTGCGGGTGGTGTCGAGGTCGTCGGTGCGGTCGCGGTCGGGCGGCGGGTGCAGGGCCGCGGCGCGCACGGAGTCGGGATCGAGGTCGTCTTCGAGGGGCACCAGGGTCGAGTCGGGCTTGGGCTCGAGGCCCGACTGGATGGTGGGGCCCGGGCCCGTGGGGGAGGCTGACGCGGCTGCAGGTGTCGGGGCCGCGGTGGACGCATGCGCGGCGATGGCGGCCGGCTGGGGGAGGAGCGCGGCGACGCGCCCGGCGAGCGCCCGCAGATCAGCGCGGCCGCCGAGGGTGCGGCTCGCCGCGAGGAGGTCGCGCACCAGGTCGGCCTCGCGGGCGTATCGATCGCCGGCGGCCGGGGCGAGGCAGCGGGCGAAGACCCTGCACACCTCGGGCCACCGGCGCTCCAGGCGGTCGAGCCATGGGCCCACCCGCCCGTTGAGGGCGAGCGCCATGGGGTCGTCGGCGCCGGAGTAGACCGGCTGGCCGAGCAGCAGCTCGAGCCCCAAAGACGCCACCGCCCACTGGTCGCTGCGGGCGTCTTGGAAGGCTCCGGCGGCCTGCTCGGGCGGCGTGTAGGCGGGCGCCCGGCGGGTGGCCTCGCGGCCGAACCCCAGCAGCTTGACCTGCCCGTCGCGGGTGAGGTGCACCAGGTCGGGGGCGATGTGGCCGTGCACGATGGGCCCGTGCGGCCCGGTGGTGCTGTGGGCGTGCCGAAGCGCTTGGGCCAGCTCCACCAGGATCTCGAGGACCGTCGCGGCGTCAACCGGGACCCGGCCCTCGTGTCGCAGCTGCAGCGCCTCGGCCAGGCTCACGCCGTCGATGTCTTCGATCGCCACAGCCACGCGGCTCGCGTAGTAGCCGTAGGGGCGGGGGAGCGTCGGGTGTGGGGGCTCACCCAGGGCACGCAAGATGTCGTATTCGTTGCGAATCCAGGCGGCGGCGCGCTCGTCACGCGGGTCGTCTGCCATCCGAATCGCGACCACGCGAGGCTCGCGAGACCCTGCGGGGCGAATGGCCCGGTAGAGCGTAGCGGTGCCGTCGCCTTCGATGCGCTCGGCAAGCTCGAAGGGCCCCACGCGCTGTCCGATGCGGCTGACGGCCATTCGGTCCCGAGACCTCCCGACGCGACGACCCGGGGCTTCGGGCCGG
>JBDQIL010000907.1:0-2805 GCA_040264415.1 Myxococcota bacterium | reverse complement strand
GCCCCATCCACTGCGTGAGCGCGCCGCCCAGGTCGCCCGACCGCAGCGCCGACAGGGTGGGCTCCGGGTAGGCGGCGTAGGCCAGCGTGATCTCGTCCCACCGCGCCCAGATGCGTGGCGCCCGCAAGGCCACGGCGAGCCCCCCCATGGCCGCGACCGTGCGCGCACCGGCCCGCCCGTCAGACACCCGCGCCCCCGCCCTCGACCGGAGCGGCCGGGTCGTCTTCGACGGTCGCGATGGGGAGGCACAGCTCGAGCCGCGCGCCGCCCTCCGGCCGGTTGGCGGCCTCGAGGGTTCCGCCCGCAGCGCGAACGATCTCGAGGCAGGTGCTCAGGCCCAGGCCGGTCCCCGCGCCCACCTCGCGGGTGGTGAAGAAGGGCTCGAAGGCGCGGTCCATGGCCACCGCGTCAAAGCCATGCCCGTTGTCGAGCACTTCGATGCACACGTCGTGGTCGCGGCCCGTCGCGCGCAGCATGATGGCGGCGTGTGCGTTCCCTTGGAGGGCGTCTCCAGCGTTCAACAAGAGGTTCACCAACACCTGCTGCAGCCGGTCGGCCTCGATGCCCACCCGCGGCAGGCCCGCGGGCACCTCGACCTCGAGCGCGACGTCTCGCAGCATGGGCTGGTGACGCACCGTCTCGACCGCGTCGCGGGCGGCGCCCGGCAGCGACACGGCCGCACGCTGGGCGTCGCCCGTGCGGGCGTAGCCGAGCAGCTGCTGCAGGATCCGGTGGATCCGCTCCAGCTCGCGGTTGCTGCGCGCGACCAGGTCTCGCTCGAGGGCGGGGTCGTCGAGGCCCTGCTGCAACAGCTCGAGGTAGCCGAGCACCGCCGCCAAGGGGTTGCCGATCTCGTGGGCCAGCCCGGCCGCCATGCGGCCCACCCCAGCCAGCTTCTCGGAGCGCACGAGCGCCTCCTGGGCCTGGCGGAGGTCTTGGTTGGCCGCCTCGAGTCGCTCGAGCTGCTCGGCGGTGCGCGCGCGGTACCCCGACAGCGACGCCGACATCGTGTTGAGGGCGCCGGACAGGTCTTGCAGCTCCTGGGCTGCGTCCACCCGAACCATGTGCCCGAACTCGCCCGCCGCGATGCGGTCGGTGCCGGCCTGGAGCTTTCGCACAGGCGCGATGAGCCGATTTCGGAAGAGGCTGAAGCCGAACAGCGCGATGGCGAAGCCCGAGAACAGCGTGTAGCCGAACACGAAGGCAGCCGGCCCGCCCGGAACCGGGGTGCCCTTCATGGGCATTCCGACGCGCAAAGCCCCAATGACCCGCCCCTGGGGCGCGATGGGCTGGGTGACCTGCACGCTCCGCCGACCCCACAGCTCGCCGTAGAGTTCGGTGTGGGCCGTGCGCCCGTAGAGGGCCTCGCGCAGCCCCGCGTCGGGGGTGGCGGGGGGGCGGCCGAGGGGGCTCGCCACTGGCTCCATGGCCGCGTCGACCACCCACAAGGCGTCGAGCTCGAGGCCGCGGGCTCCGTACGCCGACACCAGCGCCCGCACCGCCGACGGCTCGAGGGTGGGGCCCGTGGCGGTGGTCTCGAGATGGGTGACCATGGCCGCCGAGAGACCCTGGGCCAGGTCGGTGCGGCGGCCCGACTCGGTGGTCTTGATGAGCAGCCAGTACACGCCTGCGTTGAGCAGGATCGTCGCGAGGGTGATGAGGGCCAGGGCCAGGGCGATCTCGACCCATAGACCTGGCCGTCGCGCGGGAGCGTCGGCCATGGCCGCCCATCCTACCCCGCGCGCGGCGGCTGCTGGCAGCAGGCGGAGCGCCTGCGCCCGACGCTCAGTGGTATTGGCGGTAGACGCCGACCACGATGCCCTGCACGGACGAGGCCTGGCTGGGGTCTACATAGATGGGCGCCATCGTGGGGTGGGCCGGCTGGAGCCGGATGCGGCCGCCCTCGTGATAGTAGAACTTCACCGTCGCCTCTTCGTCGATCAAGGCCACCACGATCTCGCCGTTGCGCGCCGTATTCTGCTGACGCACGATGACGATGTCGCCATCGAGGATGCCCTCTTCCATCATCGAGTCGCCGCGCACGCGCAGGGCGTAGACCGCGGCTCCGTTCTCAGGCACCAGCGACCGGTCGAGGTGGATGGAGCGCTCGTAGTTCTCGTCCGCCATGATGGGCGTACCGGCAGCGACATGGCCGATGACCGGCACGCTGAGGGTGTCGCCCCGGCGCACGGGCCGCGCGCGCTGCGTGAGCTTGAGGCCACGCGCTGCGCCGCTGTCGGACTTCTCGAGGTAGCCCTTGCGAACCAGCGCCTTGACGTGATCGGCGACCCCATTGGTGGACGAGATGCCCAGCGCGTCACCCATCTCACGGTAGGTGGGCGGGAAGCCCTGCTGCATCAGCGCCGAGCGGATGTAGTCGAGGACGTCGCGCTGGCGAGGAGAGAGATCGTTCTTGGCCATGGGGACTCCGGCTTCGAGACCCTTCTACCTGAACGGCTGTCCACCTGTCAAGGCTTTCAGCGTTGACCTGTCACCCCCTGGACCAGAAGCGCCACCGCGAGCGCCAGCAGCAGCACCCCGCTGGCCCGCTCGGGCAGCCAGCGGCCCACCGCCGCCGCCACCAAGAAGCCCAGCCCGGCGCCCAGGCCGGCCCCGAACGCCATACCGGCCGCCATGACGAGGTCGCCGATGGTCACCGCCAGCGGAAGCGCCTCGCGCACCAGCGGCGCCGGGACGAGCGCGCAGCCGACGGCCGCCAACAGCGCCGAGGGGCGCCGAGCCAAGAGCTTGGCGCCAGCCGCGCCGATCAGCAGGGCGGCGCCCACCCACGCCACCACCTCGGGG
>JBDQIL010000906.1:0-2809 GCA_040264415.1 Myxococcota bacterium | reverse complement strand
GGCGCGGGGGGTGGGCTGGCGTGCTCGGCGGCCGACGGCGCGCCGGTGAAGGGGGGGTGGCAGAGTTGTCCGTCTCATGAACCCGCGCTCGACTGTTTTTCTTGCGCGGCCTGCTGCGGTCCCGCCTTCGACGCGGTCGAGGTCGAAGCCGAAGACCCGGTTCGCGACCGCCATCCAGACCTCATGACCGAGGTCTTCGGGAGACCGCAGCTCCGTCGTACGCCGGAGAATCACTGTGCGGCCCTCGACCGATCATCGAACCGCTGCCGCATCTACGCCGACCGCCCGCAGTGCTGTCGCGACTTCGAGCGCGGCTCCGCGAACTGCGTGTTCGCGCGCCGCAGGCTGGGCTTCAGTCCCCCCTGGCCCTCCACTTCAGCGAGCGGGTCGTCCAGCCGGTAGAATGCACCCTGGCCCCCACCGGACCGCACGCCTCGACCGGCGCCACGCTCCGGTTAGCCCCCCACCAGGAGGCCCTCATGGCGACCGACCTGCACAATCACCGCTTGGCCTCGCTCTTCAAGGGTGCCAAGCGTGACGGGGCCCGCATCGGCATCCTGTCTACCTGGGACGTCGAGAACAACGCGGTGCGGATCCTGGCGGCCACGCTCCGCGCCGAGGGCCACCACGTCGTCGAGATCTACTTCAAAGACTGGATCTCGAACCACCTCGACCCGGCCGCGCAAGAAGACCTCGACGCGCTCGGGCGCGTGGTGCGCCGCGAGTCGCTCAACCTGGTGTGCCTGTCGGTGCGCGCGAGCGCCTACGCCAAGCAAGCCGCCACCCTCACCGAGTACCTGCACGACCACTTCGACATGCCGGTGCTGTGGGGCGGCATGCACCCGACCATGGTGCCCGACGACTGCATCGACAAGGCCGACATGGTGCTCAGCGGCGAGGGCGAGCTGGCCCTGGCCGACCTCGCCAACCGCCTGCGCGACGGCAGCGACGAGGTGCTCGGCACCGGCAACGTGTGGTTCCAGGGCCGAGACGAGGTGGTGAAGAACGGCCTGCGTCCGCTGGTCACCGACCTCGATGACCTGCAGTTCCGCGACTACACCAGCCACGACCAGAAGTACTTCGTGACGTCCGGCACCTACGTGCAGGGCGACCCGATGCACGGCGACCCCGTCTTTCAGATGATGGGCAGCCGCGGCTGCATCTACAAGTGCAGCTACTGCTACAACTCGACCTACAAGAAGGAGATCTACCCGGGCCAGAAGTGGTTCCGCGTGCGGTCGCCCGAGAGCATGGTCGAGGAGATCCGGCAGGCGCGCGGCCACTGGGACATGAAGCGCATCCGCTTCGACGACGAGGTCTTCAACTTCCAGATCGACTGGCTCAAGCGCTTCTGCGACGTCTACCCGCGTGAGATCGGCTTGCCGTTCGAGATCTTCATCGAGCCCAAGCTGGTCAACGAGGAGCGCTTCACCATGCTCCGCGACGCCGGCCTGCAGGGCGTCTACATGGGCATCCAGTCATCGGAGCGGGTCACCGGCCACCTCTACGACCGCCGCGTGAAGAACCAGTCCATCGAAGACATCGCGCAGCTGTACCACCGGCTGGGCATCAAGCCGCACTTCCAGCTCATCTTCGACGACCCGGTCTCGACCGAGCGCGACAAGGCCGCGCTCTTCGACATGATCGCGAGCTTCCCGCACCCCTACGACCTCTACCTGTTCAGCATGACGGTCTTCCCCGGCTCCGAGCTCAACAACAAGCTCATCGACAACGGGCTCATCTCGAAGTTCGACATCGACGGCGAAGACAACACCCGCGTCTTCTACCAGCACCGCATCAACTTGAGCTACCCGCGGCCGGTCGAAGACACCTTCTGGATCGCGCTCACCCAGATGCTCTCGAAGCCCTTCGTGCCGCGCAGCGTGCTCAAGGCGCTCTCGAAGTCCGAGCTGCTCAAGCGGCACCCGTGGCCGCTCATCCAGATGGCCAACGCCACCAACTTCGTGAAGATGGGCGCGCTGGCCGGGAGCATGGCCGTGAAGGGTGAGATGACCAACACGCTGGTGCGTCGCTGGCTGAGCATGGACCGGGTGATCACCACCTGATCGGGCAGACCTCGCTCAGGCCAAGAAGCGCCGCGGGCTCACCCGCGCCGGGACGCCGTGTGCCCGCCCTGTGAGCAGCCCGTCGCAGACCGCCTGGGCGCCAGCGAGGGCCCACGCCCAAGGGCGCCCGTTCCACCCCGCACACACCAACATCGACGGCCGACCCGGCAGCGGGCCCACCAGCGGGAGGTTGTCGCAGGTGTGGGTGGCGATGGCGGTCCACCGTGCGTCGACAGGGCGCTCGGCCCAGCGCGCGAGCCGCTGGGTGACGAAGCGGTCCTGGGCCGCAGAGACCTGCTCCTGCACCACGGTGTCGTCGGTTTCGCCCGCCTCGAGGTGCTGCGTGGCCCATCGAGCGCCGCTCACCACGAGCCCGCCGCCCGGGCTCGGGCGCGCGGTCAGGTAGCCGCCCTGGGTGGAGAGGCCGACCGGCAGCTCGGGCCCCCCCGTGCGCCGCTGGTGCTGGTGGCGGACCGGGTAGAGCTTGTCGCCAAAGAATCCGTCGAAGGCGCGCATGCGCCACCCAGCGCAGAGCACCACCGCGTCGCAAGCGACGGAGCGCCCGTCATCGAGGCGGAGCACAGGACCGCTGTCGATGGCGGTGACCACGGCGTGGGTCGACGCCCACGCAGCGGGCGCCACGGCCTCGACCCACGCCGTGGTCACCGCCATCGACCGCGGTCCTGTGCTCCGCCTCGATGACGGGCGCTCCGTCGCTTGCGACGCGGTGGTGCTCTGCGCTG